>NZ_FRCR01000020.1 GCF_900142995.1 Caldanaerovirga acetigignens
TTAAGCCCGTCCTCCAAAAGCGTCCTGTAGCAGAGTTCCGCAAGAGCCATGGCAGCCTTCGTGCTCTGCCCGCCCGACAATGCTTTGGCATTCGAGCGCATACAAGCCCGGGCTTCAAAATAAGTGGCTAAGGCATCGCCCATGCCAGCTACTAAGAGTCTTGCCGGAGCTTTTGCTATCATCCCGGTATCTACCAGGACCACATCGGGATTTTGGGGAAGGAATAAGTACTTGCTGAAAACTCCTTCGTCGGTATATATGACGGAAAGCGCGCTGCACGGCGCATCGGTAGATGCAACGGTGGGCACAATCACAACAGGCCTTGACAAGAAATAGGCCACCGCTTTCGCTGTATCGAGGACCTTTCCGCCGCCTATTCCCACAATCACTTCCGAACCTTGCTGTTCGGCTAAAGCTTTTAGCCTGTTTATCTCATTTTCCGAACATTCCCCGTTGAATGGCTCAAAAGTGAGTTTTACCTTTTCGCCCGCGAAGCTTTCCTCTATTGTCGGTCTTGTCCTTTTGATGCCGTTTTCGCTGGCTATGATGAAAAATGAACTCCCCAGCTTCATCGTATGCTCTTTAATGTGCTTTAAAACCCCATTCCCCTGGACGTATTTGCCAGGGCCTATAATTGCCCTTATCATGGCAACCCCTCCTTGGTTTTTTGTTAAAATATTTTATCACATAATTGAAAATACTTAACAAGATGTCATTATGCAGTTTGCCTGAAAATCAAGTGTCGCATTTAATTTTACAATTAACAGCTTAAACCCATGATTTTAAAAGCTTCTGGGTTACATTGCTTATTACCGCGTGGGATACCAACAGGCCCTCTTCAACTGCTTGAATGCCGCTGCTGACAGCGGATTTTACAGCGCTCACTTCGCCTAAAATAATGACAACGGATTTTCCTCCCATTCCCCTAGCAAGCCTTACTTCAGAAACTACTACATTACCACCTTTTGCAGCGGCATCCGCTGCTTTAATCGCCGAAGCCACGCTAAAGGTCTCTATAAGCCCCAAGGATTGCTTTTCTAAATTTATTTCTGTCGTTCCGGATAGAGCCGAAAGCAATGATTCATGCGGATTTGAAATTAGAAGCTCATCTATCACCCCGTCTTTGAACTCTTCTTTGCCCGCTTGAATAGCATTTTTCACTGCACTGACTTCACCGGTGATTAAAATGACAAATTTTCCGGGACAGACACTCGTCGCTGTTATTAGTTCTACTGGTGCGGATTTCAGCATTTTGTCGGACGCCACAAGACCTCTTGTTATCTCTCTGAACTCCAAAAGCCCCAAAGCTTTCATATATTTATTTCCTCCTCATTCACTTTTGACTACTATAGAGGTTTCGTCTATTTTTACTACTGTGCCGTCAATACTGGCGTGAATATTTGCACCAAGCTGCCCTTCTTGAATTTTAGCAACGACATCATTTTTGTTTACTTTGTCCCCCACTTTTACTACAGGAATTGCTGGACTTCCCGCATGTTGTTTTAACAACAACTTAACTTCTTTTGCTTTTATCTTTTTATCAGTATAATCAATATGCCGGTAATAATCCGATAAGCCCAACCGGACAAGCAGCTTTTTTGCAGAAAATTTCCTGATTTCCCTTTCGGGTCTTTCTGTCTCCACTAATGTTTTATTAAACCTCACCTTTTTCTCGAAAAGCATTTTCTTTAGACTTGCATTTATATTCCTTGGACTTAACCCCATTGGGCACGTCACTTCGCAGAGTCCGCATTCTGAACACAGCAAAGAATTAATCAAAGATTCAGCGTCCATAAGACCAAACGATATTGCCCGCATTATTTTGTGGGGTTCTAGTTTATGGCCCAGCAAGTACCTCGGACACAAATCGGTACATATTCTGCACTGGCAACAAGCAGTCCTTGCTCTCTTCAGCTGCACATCAATTTTAATCCTCCTTGAGCTGTAAGGCAGCGTATTAATGGGTACAACCAAAAGGGCCGAAGTCGTTTTTGTTACTACATCGTCAAGCCCTACCTCTTTTCCCATCATCGGACCGCCGTCTATCAATATAAAGTCCTTTGCTGTAGGCCCTCCTGCTAAATCGAGAAGTTCGCTGAATTTCATCCCTACAGGCACATTTAATACCAATGGGTATTTAACTGCTCCCCCTACGGTAACGAATTTTTCTGTCACAGGCAATTTATCACTGTATGCTTTTTTAATATTGTAAAGAGTCTCTACATTGTGCACAACAGCCCCTACATCTAAAGGTATACCGGCCATCGGAATTTTCCTTCCCAATACCTCTCTAACAATTACATGCTCGTCTCCCGCAGGATAAAAATCGCCTAACTCAAAAATTTCCATATTATCATAATCTTTGAGTTTATCCGAAAGCACTCTTTTGCAATCGCTGTATTTCTTCTTCAGCGCAATTATACCCATCTTTGCTCCTGTTGCCTTCATCGCCAGTTGCAGGCCTTCCAAAACTTCATCGACTTTTGCCATAACTAATGCTTGGTTCGTAAAAAGCAGGGGTTCACATTCAGCAAAATTGGCAATTACCACATCACATTTGTTATTTAATTTGATATGGGCAGGGAAGCCTGCGCCCCCCGCCCCTACAACTCCAGCATTTCTCACCTGTTCGATTATTTCATTGCTGTCAATCATTTGCCATCAATCCCTCTTATTAGATGATTCTGAAGGCATCTACCAGCACGCATCTTCTCTGCCTTGTAAAATTCTTTGCAGAAGTAAGCCCTTCTCCGGTCGGTCCAGCTATAGTAAAGGTTGTATACCCTTCTCCGCCAGCACCTATGCCTGCGTAGGAAGGCGCATTTTTTACAAAAATTGTCGTCTGAATGGCCCTTGCAAAATTCGTCATATTATCGATATTCTTGGAGTGCATTATCGCTGTGTGCCTGTTTCCTCCCTCAGCCCTGACCGCAAGTTCTATGGCTTCTTCTACATTTGGAACTCTGACAAAAGGCAACACCGGCATTAATTGTTCATGATGCACGAGAGGATGATCCGGCTCAACAGGCATCACAGCAAGTCTTACATCTGTCCCGACTTCTATTCCTATTTGCTTTAATATATAAGAAGCGTCCTTGCCAATAAGATCTTTATTCACGTTACAATTTTCGTCAAAAATTAGTTCTGTCATCCTATCAATATCTTTACCTCTTAATATATAAGCCCCTTCCCTCGCCAGCCTCTCTATGAACCTGTCGGCGATAGATTCTACTGCAATGAGTTCTTTCTCCGCAATGCAGGGAAGGTTATTATCAAAACTTGCCCCGCACAATATATCATGGGCTGCTTTAATAATATCAGCCGTTTCATCGACGATAACCGGCGGGTTACCCGCCCCCGCACCTATAGCTTTCTTGCCTGACCTTAGCGCCTCTTGTACAACTGCTTTTCCTCCTGTTGCGCAAATAAGGTTGATCTTCGGATGAGACATCAAAGCTTTTGCAGTTTCAATTGTGGGTTCTGCTACCGACGTCACCAGATGCTTTGGTCCCCCAGCTTTCATTATCGCATCGTTTATGATCTCCACCGCTTTATTAGAACATATCTTGGCAGAAGGGTGAGGGTTGAACACTACTGCATTGCCAGCCGCGAGCATACTTATCGAATTATTTATTATTGTCGCCGTAGGATTGGTAACAGGAGTTATAGAGCCAATAACTCCTACTGGAGCCATTTCAACGAGAGTTAAGCCATGGTCACCCGTCCAGCAATGGGGTTTTAAATCTTCTGTCCCTGGAGTCTTTTTAGCCGCTAAAATATTTTTGACGATTTTATCTTCCACACGGCCCCTTCCAGTCTCCTTCACTGCCAATTCAGCTAGGAACCTAGCGTTATTCAGGCAGGCTTCCCTTATGGCCTGAATTATCTCTTCCCTTTTTTCTAAATCTAGCATCGCCAATTTCCTCTGGGCCCTCGATGCCGCTTCCACGGCATCGTCCAAATTGCTAAATATTCCGTATTCCTCTTTTGAATCACTCTTACTACTCAGATTTAATTCTTCAATTATTCTTTTAGCAATTGTTGCGACAACTTTTTCATCTACCATAACATTACCTCCTCAAAACTAAATTGCCGAAATTCCAGCCTTTGCAACGACTACGTCTTCATCTACCGTCCCGCCACTTACGCCTATCGCGCCGATAAGTTTCCCGTTTTTGAAAATGGGTATGCCGCCGCCAAAAGGCACAATTCTTCCGTTATAGGCATTATTTATTCCGAAAAGCTCCCCATTCGGCTTTGCAAGTTCTGCCAGCCTTGATGTTTCCATTTTCAGCATTACCGCTGTAAACGCTTTGTTTATGGCAATTTCAATGCTCACAAGCAATGCGTCATCCATTCTATGAAAAGCTAATAGATTTCCTCCTGCATCCACGACAGCAATACACATGGGTTTATTTATCTCCACGGCTTTTTCCTCAGCTTTTTTCAAAATCTTTAAAGCCAATTCTAGATTTAAATTTTCGCATGTTCCTTCTTGCCCCATTCTGTTTAAACCTCCACTCGATATTTTCTTTTTAATTTCTTCCAAAGATCTTTTTACTACCTCTTCTTTTTCTTCATATAGGGAAAGAGTAAACAAAAAATCAGACAGCCTGTTTAAATACCTTAAAACCTCAGGTCTTACATTTTCTTCTTCCGACAACCTCACAACAAGCCTTTCTGCTCTTCTCACAACTGTCCGCGCAATATGCAAAGAAGATGACGAAGGATATGGTCCAGGCAGCACAAAGTCCTTTTTAAATTCTATTTCTTCCATTAAATCATCTATTTTGTCTTCTAACCACATTATATCGTCTTCTGTAATCCGGTCTTTCAGAACCTTTTCCGGTTCGGCACATGCAAGTTCCGCACCCAATTTAAAAAGTTCTTTTTCGACCTTTAAGAGTAAGTCTTTTGACTTTTGAGTATTCACATTTGCGCGGGCAAACGCAATCAATGCCACAACTTCATCCACCGTGCCATAAGCCTCTACCCTTATATCGCTCTTTTTTACTCTCTTTCCCCCAAGGAGGCTCGTTTCACCTTTATCACCTTTTTTCGTATAAATTTTCATGAGCTACCCCTCTTTTTCAATGGATTTCGATTTCATCGATAATCCCAACAACCGCAGCATCTACAGGGGCATTAGCATCATTCATTATCTTTGTAGCGGTGCTTCCCGTCACTAAAAGGACCATCTCTCCAATTCCTGCTCCTACGCTGTCTACAGCTACGAGGAATTTTTCTTCCTCTTTTAAATTTCCATCTTCGTCTTTTTCATTAACCGGCTTAACCACCAAAAGTTTTGCTCCGACAAGTCCTTCATTCTTTTTTGTTGCGACTACATTGCCTACTACCTTCGCAATTATCACCTTACCACCTCAGCCTCTATAAATTTTTAAAGAATTTTCCCTTATGTAATCTGCTGCAAGCGGAGTAATTACTGCATTTTTGGGGATACGTATTTCGCCTTGTATCCCTTTATATACGGCAAGATCTTCCCTTGTAATTACATTTTTCTCTATATATACCTTTCTCATCGGGCTATATTCCGAAGCTTCATTCTTTATCGGGCTTCCAAAGATAACGCTTAAAACCTTAGCTTTAATATCCGCAGCATTACACAATATAACTCCGTATTTTTCTATTTTATTTAAAATTTCACTGTACGCCTCTCTCAATCCCTTTCCCATCCAAATAAACCCCATATCCTGCCACGGCTTTAAAAATGGATCTGCAGCATCTCTAGAGGCAATGACCGGTATTCCAAGCATCAGCGCATCAACTATTATTTGAGTAGTTAAATTGTCCAGGAAAAGATTCGCAACTTTCGCGGCAGTATTCCTGGTAAGTACCGCGATAATTACTGCTTTAAACTGCTTTAAAAAATCTTTCACATTAATTTTTTCTTCTCCATCAATAATTACACTTTCCGCCTCTAACTCTTCAGAAATCCTTCTTATATCATGTACTTTTGCGGCATTCTTTGTAAACACGAGGGAGTATATTAAATCATGTTCATCTTTGAGGCTTTTCAGCTCCTTTATGGAAACATCCGCATTTACCATACCACCTGTTACTATTACCAGAATCCTTGTCTTATAGTATTTCTTTAAAACTTCAATAACGATTTCCCTTATCTTTTCTTCTAATCCCACAAAAATCATCCCCCTTTAAGGGCACGAAAGTGCAATTCCTAACGGAGTAATAAAAAGCGGGTATTTTGGTACCACAGCCTTTACGCCGATGGCATTTTCTACTACATCTTTTAAGCCGTAAAGTGCGCTTGCCCCGCCAACCAGATAAATAGTTTCCACACTGAAACCTTCTATGTGTCTCTTTATAATATCAGCTACTTTTTCCATTGTAGGCTTTAACACTGGAAAAAGCCTCTTTTGATTTTTTTCATCTAATTTCATAGCTTCAGCTTCATCAAATGCAATATTAAAATGCCCTGCCAACACTAAAGTAAAATGAGTGCCCCCGGTGGGCTCATCCGCCGTGTAGACCACCTTGCCATCTTTCAATACGGATATACCTGTTGTTCCACCGCCCACATCTACGACCGCCCCTTCTGAAATCCCGAGAACCTTTGATGCAGCTGTCGGTTCATCCACGATGCACAATACTTCCAGCCCTGCCGATTCAACTACATACATCGTCGCTTTTGAATCAGCTATACTCGTTCCAGGAGGTACTGCACAAGCTCCTCTTGAAAGTTCGGTACTTAATTCTTCATTTAATTCTTCTATCATTCTTGCCACTATATTCCTCGCCCCAACAAAGTCAACAACCAGCCCATCCTTTACAACTTGAGCTCTTTGCATTTTCCCGGCAACTGGTTCTCCTTTTTCATCTAAAACAGCCACGACTATGTTTGCTGTACCCAGATCAACTCCCACTTTGTATTTTTCGGCTTTTTTAAGCGGCTTTGAGTTCACACAGGAAGCAAACACTTCACACAACTTTTCGCCGTACATATCACACATAAAATTCTCCTTCCGCCTCTTGAGAAAAGGACAAAAAATTATTCAAACAGAATCAAACCCTTGTCCCCGCTTTTTATACCAGAAGCATTAGCTTCATCAGTATCGATATGCATTTCCAGCACAAAATCAGGAGATACTCTCGCCAGAACTTTGTCAAAAATTAACTTTCTTTCACCTTCCACTAAAACTTTTAAAAAACTCCTATCTTTGATTCCATTTTCCTCTGCAAACCGTGCGGGAACATGTATATGCCGCATCGCCGCAATTACGCCGTTTTCGATTCTGACTCCACCCATTGGCCCTACTATGACGCATCCAGGGGTTCCTTCATGATTTCCAGAGTCTCTAACTAAAGGCTCTATACCCAGGACAAAACCATCCGTTTTAGAAATTTCGACCTGTGTCTTCTTCCTTACCGGCCCCAACACTCTAACGTTTTGGAGAATCCCTTTTGGCCCTACTATTATCACCGTTTCTTTTGCCGCAAATTCCCCAGGTTGCATCAATTCCCTCAAGGGAGTCAATTTATAACCTTTCCCAAACAATACTTCTAAATGTTCCTGCGAAAGATGAACATGCCTTGCTGAAACATTTATAACAACTTCCTGAACTCTTTTAGTCTTAAAATCTATCCCATTTTTAACTTTTTCTATCACTTTTTTAACAATCCCATCCAAGTCACATTCTCTAAGCAATTATTTCACCTCTTTTTCACAGGTCTGCTTTCACATTTTCTTCTCTTTCTTTGAAATGTATGCACAGCGTCCGAGGTTCACCTTTCTTCCTGGGACATTTTGGATCTTTGCACAAATTGCACGTAGGTTCTTTATTTTCATCCCATCTAACTTCTGTCTCCATGGCTCCTGCGTCCTCTTCCTCTTCTTCTACTTCTTCTACTTCTTCTACTTCTTCTACTTTCTCTTTCGTTTCCTCTTTTTCTTTATCAACATCCATCTTGACGCCTACATTATCATCAACCTGCTTTTCTTTTCTTTCCGCCTTTTCAATTTTCTCGAAGAAATCCTCCACCTGATTGTCAGGCCTTGGTATCACATGAACGGCGTATACCTTGCCTACTCTTTCCGCCGCTGCTTTACCCGCTTCCACCGCGGCTTTTACTGCTCCGACATCTCCCGTAAACTTTACTGTAGTAAGCCCCCCGCCTTTTGCGAGCTCATACCCTATCAACTTTACATTTGCCGCTTTTACCCCCGCATCAGCCGCCTCAATTGCCGCCACCAGGCCCACTGTCTCAATCAATCCCAAAGCCTTCTTTTCTCGCACGATCTCCCTCCTTCGTTAAAACTTCAATGGCATATTTTTGGCGAGTCTCGCAGCATTTGTTCCCAACATCCTATATTCATCCACGACGCCCAAATTGGGGTAAATTTTCATAATAGGCATACTATAAGGCATTTTTGAGTGCTGAAGTATGCAAATCCCATCTTTCCCTATGAATATTCCAATATTTATCCTAGACTCCCTTGCCGCGCTGGCAGCCATATATTCCGGCTCTTCGCCATACTTTATATCGATTTCGTAAGGCACCCCTTCTTCTTCCAACCCTTCACGTACTTTCTTCAAAAAAGGCTTTACCACATCATTGTCCTCACAATAAATTTTCACTGCTGGCTTTATTTCTTCAAAAACTCTCATCTTACTTACCCCACCCTGAAAGCACCAAGCCTGTTGCTACGGCGTTTCTCGGCCCTTCTGTCCCCCTTATATTTCCTCTCCCCGCGACAATGCCGTAATTTGCCAACGTATCAGATATCATCTCTGGTATTTCAAAATCTAAAGCTGAACCACCAACCATTATCACAAAATCGATCAGCCTTATATTTCCTGAAGGAGCTACTTTCGAGAGAGCCCTAATAGCATTCGTGACAAACACTTTTTTCTTTGCATTCCTTCTCACTTCTCTTATCTTTTCCATGTTCAACTCTGCTGGAAGGGGAATTAAATTTCCTTCTTTTAACAAGCACACTCTTGCAAAAGTCCGCGGATCTAAAGGTTTATCAAAAAACCTCACTGTTCCGTCTTCAAGCCTTATAGAAAACAGACTCTCAACCTTTGCCACAGGATAACGTTTTATGTCTTCAACCATTTGCTTGTCAGATATGCCTAGCTCTGCAGCTATCAGCATATTTACCATTTCTCCTGCCCCTGCAAGGTGGACACTTGTGACTTCTCTTTTCTTGTTCATTAAAGCCGCGTCCGTTGAACCCCCGCCTAAATCAAGTATTGCCACTGGAATATCGGTACCGGGTGTGGTTAAAGCCCCTAAAATTGCCATATTAGCTTCTACTCCCGCTATTTCGACGGGAATATTCAATTCTTTTTCTACCCTTTCTGCCACCTTTTCCATAGGGAGCTTTGTGCTTTTAACCATTGCAGCAATAGCTACTGCATCTTCTGAGAAAAATTCATTAGCTATTCCTCCGGTCACTTTTTGATGCACCAGCGTATCTACTGCCAAAATATCCTGGATTCTTATTTCCTTCGGATTTTGAAAAGTCACCTCGGCCATTATTTCTTTTACCCTAGAAATAAGGCCACCAACATTTGTAGACGGAGTTCCCTCCGCATCAACTAAAGGCCAAACCTGTTCAACCGCTTTCATTACTTTTTCAGCGCCTTCTTCTAAATCTACAACTGCTATAGAATTCTGGCCTTTCAATTTTAAGCTCCCTGCAGGAATTTTTCTTTCCTGCACATCACCTTGCGGAGTCTTAATAACAACCGCAGAGCGGTTCCCTATCAGCGCTCTTGCAATGGGAACGACGTTTTTAGTCTCTTCAGGGCTTAAATTAAAAACCGAAGCTATCCCGTAAGGATTTGAAAGAGTCTTAATAGTAAAACCTTGTTCCGCTACTTCAACGCATGCCAACATGTTTAGAGGGACCTTTTCTATAAGAGATACTTCATCTACAATAGGAATATTTTTTTTCAACCTGTTGGATATCAAAACTCCGTCATCTTTTTGCACTATTGCTCCTTGAACATCAATGCCTCTTTCTAAGGCTCGGTTGATAAGCCTCGCCGCATCTTCATAATCCACATTTTTAGGCACAACCGCTATAACTTTTTCGCCGGGGTTTTTCGAAGTTAATTCAAAGATGGGGGTAGTTTTTCCTACCCCCAACCCAACTCCCCCCGGCGTCGACGGATTATGCCCGATCATAGTAGACTCGGTAATTATCGTTTCTGTTATTGCTTCCATAGCCACATCGGCTATAACAGGTGTAGCTTCGTTTAATCTAAGCAGTTTCACTTCCTTTATGTCTATTCCGGCCTTTCCTACAGCATCTTCCAACGCCAATCTTATTCCTACTACATTCTCAGGAGTCCCCTTAATGCCGGTAGTCTTCGATATTCCGCTTGCCAAAAACACAGGCTTGTTGTTAATAATCTTTGCAAGAGCAATTTCGGTGGTATTGTTTCCAATGTCGACGCCTGCAATAATCATTTTTTTATTCCATCCCCTTTAGTCTCTTTCTTCTCTCATAGACATCTGCAGCTTCCCGTACAAATGCAGCGCAAATCGGAGCATTGTATTTATTTTCCAATTCATCAGCTATAGCCAACAATTCCTCTTTTGTCGATCTATAAGGTCTTAATGCATTGTATATCTCCAATATCCTTTCGTCAGGAACCCTCGTGAGTTCTGCTGCCCTTCTCAGGTTATTTGCAAATTGCTTCCTACCGACTTTTTCTGCAATTTCCGCCTGCATTAACAAGGTTTCTGGCGAAATTCTTAAATCATCTGGCTTAACGTTTCCATTTACTACTTCTTCAAGAGTTATATCCGTGAACCTCTTCCCAGTGGCAGACTTCAAAAGCTCTGGACGTTTTTGGGACAAGGGGTAATCCTTTTTGGGATCTAAACCATATCCTCCGCTGCACTTTTTCTGCTCTGTTTTAACCTCTTCTTTTTTGCTCCCCAATTCTTGCAAAACTTGTCTCACTATTTCCTCAAGGGCTTTTTCATCTATCATTAAATTGCGCCTCCTTTGCCAAAGGATACCCTGAGTTCAACGGGTTTCGAACCTGGCTTTACAAACTGGGTTTCGAAATTATGCATTACAGCAGCTTTAGCTTGGAACTTTGGTCTGGCCATTTGATCATTCATAACGGGCACAGGTGTTGGCGACTCTCCCTTTGCGTAAAGGGCTGCATTCTTTCCGATAGCCCTGTAGGTATCAAGAGTTAAAACAGGACACTGTGGAAACAGTTCAAGATTGTTTAAAGGCTGCAAATCTTTATGATGAATCACAGTAGTTCCCCTCGATTGAATGCCAATCCCTACCCCCGAACCGGAAAGTTTCGCGGCAGTATGAGCGATGAAAGCCACATCAGCAGTATGCGTAACTCTTATTACCCTTGCTTTCAGCCCTTCTTCAGCAATGCCTGCCATTATTTCTCTCAATATTTCCGAAAGAGGAAGACCTACTATGTTTTCGTGAAATTTAACTCCAAAAGCAGGCGAAATCCCAATCACAACTTCATCTTCTTTTGTACCTTTCTGAGCAGGGCCTATTTCTTCCAAGATAAGTTCTCTGTCTTTTGGTATACTATCCGGTTTTTCTGCCGAATCCGCTTTTTCTGCCGACAGCCTTTTCAGCACCTCTTTTACTACTTCTTCCACAAGCATTTCAGTGTTTACCATCCTTACGCCCTCCCTTCCTTTTTATCGAAATCCTCGGGCTTTAGAGCTTGGGGTATATTTTTGATTTCATTCCATCTCTCTGGCGATAGCCTGTATCCGGTACCGGGTCCTCTATAATCATTGGGATTGTTCACAGCCGAATCTATATTGAAGTTTTTGTCAAGCACCGCAGAGGTATGGAGGTAGTCTCCTGCAATCCTCTGTTTTAACATGTTGAGAATGTTTTCGGCAATATCTCCAAAACCGCTTTCCACAAGGGCCTTCACGATATCAAGTCCTGTAATGCCCCTGTTCATAAGTTCCGTCGCTGCTTTCAGGTCTTCGTTCACATCCCTCTCGGGCATATCCTTTGAACCGTGGGCATAGGTCGCGGCTTCCACTTCTTCATCGGTAATAGGTGGAAGCCCTAGCTTTTTAAACACAGCTTGCAAAGCCCTAGCAGCTTTGTTTCTTACTGCAATTACCTCTTCTTCGGTTACCGGCCTTACTCCTCCATCCACCATTAAGTCCCTTTGGAGAACAAGATAATCGTCTATATCTTCTATGTCAAAGTTTGATCCTGCGAACATATTGTCGTAATTGGGCACTGCGCTGTAGCCCGAGAAAATGAGGTCGGTCCCAGGCAACATCAAAAGCAACGTTCTGGCCGTTCTTCTGATGTCAGAGTGCGAAAAAGTCTGGTCGCTGCCAGAAGCAACTTCAAGGTCGAGCATCGTGGTTATGAGGTTTTCCGCCGCAACAGCCCTGATACCCGATGGTACAGCTCCAGGAACTCCTATACAGCTTATAGAACCATTCTGCAAGCCTTGTACTCCTGCGCCTTTTGTTATCAGAACGCAGCGAGCCTCAAGGTAAAGCATGGATTTTCCTTCTGCATATCCCATTTGAACTTCAGAACCTGTTCCCGATGTAAACCTCATTTTCAAACCGCGAGAAGCATAAGCTGACGCCAAAAACGCCTTTGACCACGGCGTGTCGTCTCCATCCACAAAGACCTGTTCTGTACCATATACCGAAATGGTTTCAGCATAAGACGTAAATCCTCTCATGCCGATTGTCAACTCAAAGGACTCCTCAAGAGCGCACTGGGTTAAAACTCCTCCCCTGCCGGTTTGAGAGCCTATCAGCAATGCCAAGGCATTAAAAGGAGCATACCTCGTAATGCCGACAGTCGTCTCTTCCTCGTCAAAACCCCTCAACGCGCCTTCTGCAGCATCAGCAGCAAGCAAAACCGGGTTATCTCTCAAATTCGTTACGTGGCATTGATTACCTGGTCTTTTTCTTGCGCGCGTTTTCTGAATCGCCATCATGATTTCAACTACATTCAATTGCTTCACTACATCTACAATCTTCGCAGGAGTCAACCCGCTCGCTATCTTTATAATTTCCTCCCGCGGAACATTGACATCGACCAACATTTTCGCTATTTCTAAGCTGTCCATTTTCATCGCTTTTTCTGCCATTTCCACATCTATTGCGTAGTCCGCGATAAACTGCTCTATCATATCAAAGTCTTCTCTTTTTTTGCCATCCATTTCCACAATTTTGCCGTTTTCTATTTTTATGCTCGGTTTTGGATCGTTAGGGCTATCCACCGCTATTAATCCCACTTCCGGCCATTCAGCTACAAATCCATCTTTATTGACAGGCCTTTCGGCCAATACTTGAAAACGTTTGGACTTCAATCCTAAGCCCTCCTTTCCCTTACATCAAAGTTAAATATACGGCACTCCTAAAGATTTCGGTTCTTCGCCCAATGTTGCAAGCAGTCTTTTGCCTACATCTCTTGCAGCTATCAATGCTTGCCTTACCGCCCCGGAATCACCGGAAATGAAAAGTATTGCTTCATTGGTGAAGCTGGTTCCCTTTGCGGGACTTGCATAACCTACTATATCCACTTCAGCCGCTTTTACTGCGGTATCGCAGCAGACAACGCCGATTGCTGCCGGTGCTCCTACGATTAGCCCAAATGCTTTGCCTAGAGGAGCGCCAAAAGCCTTTTCTATGGCATAGCTTGCCCTGGCAGTGTACTGAAATTCGAGGTGACCTGCATCATTAGCATAAACATCCCCGAAGGTTCTCGGAAGTTCTTTTAAAGCTACTTCAATTGCCCTTCTTGCATCGGATACCTCTTCCGCACCGAATATAATTAAACAGCCGTGCCCTGCTCCGCCTTTGGTGTCCCTCGCAAGTTCTACGGAAACAATTTCGGTATTAGTAGCTTTTACTGCTTCATCTGCCGCCATTATCTGGGGACCTGCTCCCGTTCTCGCTCCCAAAATGCCAATTGAGCGAAATCTCTTGTCTAGTCCCATTTTTTCCTGCAGCGTTGAATCAATATTTGCTATTACAAGCCCTATGGTATCGCCTATTGAGGTCCCCACAAATTCTGTAACGCCTGGATTTTCTAATGCCGGTCCTGCAGGCTTTTTCTCTTCCTTACCGACTTTATCTAGTATTTCCTGCACAACTTTCTTAATCATCAATTCATCCACTTTATTTCACCTCCTGAAAAATTTTCATCAATCTATTCAGCTTTTGGAAGAATTTTCTCCACATCGCTGTGAGGACGCGGAATGACATGAACAGAAACAACTTCTCCCACTTTTCTTGCTGCGGCTGCTCCGGCATCGGTAGCAGCTTTCGTAGCACCTACATCCCCGCGTACCATTACTGTCACAAGCCCTGACCCTATTTTTTCATAGCCGATTAGTTTTACATTCGCAGCTTTTACCATGGCGTCCGCCGCCTCGATTGCAGGAATTAAGCCTTTCGTTTCTACCATGCCCAATGCTTCACCATTCATTTAAAAAACACCTCCAAAAAAATATTTTTTTTTATTAAAATTCAATGTTCCAGCAAACCTTCCCTCTATATCCAATTGACCTGAACTTCTGTATTTTTTTGAATGGCACATTTCTGAATTAAAGACAACTGCAAAAAAGATAGTATTTTTTTAGCCTAATAAATGGACTGATTTGACTTTTGGGCATGTGGTTTTAGGTTTAGAAGAACTCCGATTTCATAAAATCACATCAAAGTTTTGCTAAACGAAAAGTCAATTTTTTTAAGAGGAATTATTCAACATTAATAAAATTATAAAACACATAAAAATTAAAAATTGGAGGGATGAAATAGTGGGCATAAAAATTCTAATTTCACCATCGCGGTATGTCCAAGGTCCCGGAGCTTTGAAATTTTTAGGCGAACAGATAAAACACCTAGGGGAAAAAGCTTTTGTAATCGGTGGGAAAACTGCCATATCTCAAACTCAAGAAATTATAAAGAAAAGCTTGGAAGACCAAAATATCTCCTTCAAATTCGAAACATTTAGAGGAGAATGCTGCGACAGCGAGATAAATCGCTTGAAGGAAATAGCCGTATCCGAAAAGTGCGATGTTGTCATTTCCGTAGGCGGCGGAAAGGTAATTGACACGGGTAAGGCAATTTCCGCACTTTTAAAGTTACCAATAGTCATTGTTCCTACTATTGCCGCTACTGATGCGCCCTGCAGCGCGCTCTCCGTAATATACACAGAAGACGGAGTATTCGACAGATACTTTATACTTGCGAAAAACCCCGATTTAGTTTTATTAGACACAGAGATAATCGCAAAAGCTCCTGCAAGATTTCTCGTATCCGGAATGGGCGACGCCCTTGCCACCTGGTTTGAAGCCAATTCATGTTACCAGTCAGCTTCGAAGAACATTCCCGGCGGGTACTCCACCGTCACAGCTTTGAAATTGGCAAGACTTTGCTACGAGCTTTTAATCGAATACGGCGAACAGGCAAAGATAGCCGTAGAAAAAGGAGTCGTAACTCCCGCAGTTGAAAAAATAATTGAAGCTAACACATTGCTTAGCGGTATAGGTTTTGAAAGCTCAGGACTTGCTGCCGCCCATTCAGTTCACGACGGCTTCACAATACTAGAGGAAACCCATAAAGTTTATCACGGAGAAAAAGTGGCCTTCGGCACTCTCGTCCATTTAGTTCTAGAAGACCATCCGTGGGCAGAAATAAAAGAGGTTTTGGATTTCTGCGTTAAAGTCGGCCTACCTGTCACTTTAAGTCAAATAGGAGTTGAAAATCCCACTCCAGAAAAGATTATGGAGGTAGCCAAAAAGACCTGCGAACCCGGTATGATGATCCACAATATGCCATTCCCGGTCACTCCTGAAATGGTATATAATGCAATATTTGCAGCAGACGCTTTAGGGACCAAGTACCTGAACGAAATATCTAAATAAGAGATGAAAAAGGCGAATAGCCAAGCTATAAGCTTGGCTATTCGCCTTCTATTATTATGCCAATATTTTTCCTATATTCCGTAGGAGTAATTCCTACCACCTTCTTGAAAACCTTACTGAAATAGTTTGGATCCTGATATCCCACCTTTTTAGCAACATCGGCCACTGAAAAGGAAGGGTTTGAAAGATATTTTTTGGCGGATTCTATCCTCACCCTCGTGAGATATTCGGCATAAGTACATCCTACTTCCTTTTTAAACAACCGACTGAAATACTCCGTATTTATGAATATCATTTTCGTAATTTCTTTTAATTTTAAATCTTTATCATAATTCTCATTTATATACTTCACTACTTGATCGACGATGCTGTTATTCTCCTTCAATTTGGTATTAAAAGAAAAAATATCATTTAAAAAATTTTTCCCGCATAAGGTTAACGCCGATAATGATTGGGCTTTGGACAACTTCTTCAAATAGCTGAAATAAAGATGGGAATTTTTCTTATCTATCCATCCAAGCTGCCTGACCCTTCTCCAAATCAATAACATGATTTCAGCAAGCCTTGTCTGGCAGGAAAGCAAAGAACCTTTAGTTTTAATGACCAAATCACTCATAATTTCTTCAAAAGCCCTTTGTGCTTCGCAGTCATTAGCTAATGTGATACAATCAAGCAGCTTGTCTTCCTTATCGTTCTCTACTTCTTCACATTCTTTAAAAAGTTCTTCCATTTCCTTATTCGTTACAATTTTCCCTCCAAGGAAAAACCTCCCCAAACGGGCATTGGATTTTGCTTCCTCATAAACCTTTCTATTAACAAAACCTTCATCGTTTTCAGCTATGCTTATTGTCACTAAAATTTCGGTTTTTTCCTCGATACTCTTTTGTATCGACGAAGCTAATTCCAAAACATTTGCATTTTTGCTGTTTACCCCGATAATTATCGATTCGCCTAAGTTCATCAAAAATACACCATTATTGTTCTTTATCATATCCTCTACAATCTTCAAGATCTCATATCTTACATATTCTGCTCCAGGCTGCGACTCATCAATATTTGGTTCTATATACAAAATAGAATTCGGAAGCGAGGTAATCCCCAAAAGCTTAGCCTGAATTTTTAAAACGTTTATCTCTTCTTCAGTTTTAACATCGCCCATAATTAAGCTCGCAAGGATGCCTGCTTTTATCATCTTTTCGGCCTTTTTCATAGCTTTCTTCAATTCTTCTTCTCTTTTAATGCTGCTCTTTTCTTTTTCAAACAAAGCCATCAACTTTTTCAAAACCGCGACAAATTCTTCCGGTCTTATAGGTTTTAGTAAATAATCTACGCTTCCGATTTTTAAAGCTTCTTTTACAAATTCAAGTTCATCGTATGCGGTTATAATGATTATCTTCGTGTTTGGCAGTAAATTTTTTATTTCTTCTGAAGCCTTCAAACCATCTTTTCCCGGCATCTTAATATCCATTAGAACTACATCTGGAGTTAGTTTTTCGGCCTTTTCGACAGCTTCAAACCCATTTTTAGCATCGCCCACCGTTTTGAAAGGCAAGCCTGACCTTTCTATAATTAACGAAAGCACTTCCCTTTCTAAAGGCTCATCATCGCAAATCAAAACCTTGTATTCCATAATCTTTTTCACCTTTCAGTCCTTTTCGGAATTTTTATCGTTACTTTCGTGCCTTCGCCTAACTTGCTTTCTATGCTTAGCCCATACTTCGGCCCAAAGTATTTTTTTATTCGTAAATCCACATTATAAATCCCAAGGCCAGTGGTGTGCCCATTGATAGCTTCTTTCGAACTCTTTAGGATTTTTATCATCCTTTCTTCTATCCCGACACCATCATCGATGATTTCAATATATATATCGGAATTCTTCTCGTACCCTACTATCCTCAATATCCCTCCTTCTCTTTTCTTTTCCAATCCGTGAACTATAGCATTTTCTACAAGGGGCTGGAGGCTCATCACGGGAATTAAGTATTTCCCAAGTTCTTCGGGCATTTCAATGCAAGCTTTTATATGGTCTTTATACCTAATTTGCTGAATATAAAGATAATATTTTATACATGAGATCTCTTCTTTCAATGTCACTAACTGATTTAAGTTTTTTAAAGAGTAATGCAAAAGATTGGCCAAAGAATATATGATTTCAGCCGTTTTGCTCGCATTTTCTAAATACGCAAGTCTTGCTGCAGTATTCAAAGTATTAAATAAAAAGTGAGGGTTTACTTGTGATTGTAAGGCTCTTAACTCCAGGGTCTTTATGGCGTTTTCGTATTCGGAACGCCTTCTCGTCTCTTCCAAAAGCCTCTCTTGATACAATCTGTTGATGCCAAGTTCGATTATGTAACTTGAAATTATGTGCAGCATTTCACCGGCAGTATAAATATAATTTTCAGGCACAATTTCAATTTCAAGAAAGCTCCTCAAGTATAAATCAGGATCAAGGCCAAAATCAATAGCTCTTTTCCTTGCCCTCTCAATTTGTTCTTCATCTGGAGGTTTCAAAAAGACTTGTCCGCACAAGATATAGCCCAAGCACTGACCTTCAACGACCAAAGGAGCCGCCAAATCCACCAGCTCGCAGTGGCAGAGCGCAGTCGCAGGTCCTCCCTTTTGTAAAGACAATCTGCCGAGCTTCGCATCTGATAAATAACAATTTTTTCTTCCTTTTTCAGTGCTTCTTACTAAATTGCAATGGTTTGTAAATTTGCTTGGCGACGTAATATTAACTCCATCTTTATCCGCAATAATCGCTGCAAGGCCTGTGGCTTCAGAAAATTTTTTTAGTATCTCTTCAAGCTTTTCTTTATTAATAACATCCTTTAACTTGTACCTCGGCAAAACTTTCACCTCTTCACTTTTTACAAAATATTTAATTTTCTCAAGTCTTCTATACTATACTTTATATTCTATAAGCAGCTTTTCAAATCCTTCACACGAGAATTATTTTTTGCCCTACATAATATAAAAAAGCCGGCGTTACGCCGGCCAGCTATTTTTAGCTATTTTTTCGCAAGCTCCAGTGCCATTTTGAGAACCGCTTCGCCGTCCATCATCCCGTAAATCCTCTGGTCGATCACTTCTACAGGGATGCCTCTGCCCTCTGCAGCCTTTTTTACTTCTCCAAGCATATATCTTGCCTGAGGGCCGAGCAATATTACATCCGCTTTATCTATTTCCCCATACATATCAGCAGTCGAAACCGCCACAATTTCCGCCGATATGCCTTTTTCAGAAGCTGCCTTCTGCATTCTCTTTACCAGCATACTTGTAGACATACCGGCAAAGCAGATAAGAACTATTTTCATTTTCCCTTCACCATTCCCTTGATCAGATTTACCATCCTGGTCAATTTTTCTTCCTCTATTTCTTCAAAATAGCTATTGTTCCTCCTCACTGCCCTTCCGAAGTGATAGGCTTTTGCCCCGGTAATTTCTATCAATCTTGCTATATTCTCAAAAGTAAGGCCGCCTCCGACTATAATCCTAATTCTGCCGCTATTTTCTACCATCTTTTTTATCACGGGAGCGTTTTTTAGTATGTCCCCTTTGCCGCCCGATGTCAGCACTTCCGTAACCCTTTCGTATTTTTTAATAACGCCCAATGCCGAAAGGACATCTTCTGCCTCGTCTATAGCCCTGTGAAAAGTGACATCCAAACCATCACACTCTTTTAGAAGTTCTTCAAGCACTTTTTCGTCCACTCTGCCCGACTTCAAAACTCCCAACACTGCGCCGTTTGCCCCAAGTTCTTTTGCAACCTTTATATCCCTTTTCATTACCTCTATTTCTTCCTTCGTGTAGCAGAACGACCTGGAGTGTGGCCTTATCATAACGTTTACGGGAATGCTAACCGATGTCACTACCTTCTCTATCATTCCATAGCTCGGAGTAAGCCCACCTTCGGAAGCAGCACTCACAAGTTCCACCCTGTCAGCTCCGCACTGCTCTATTCTTTTTGCGTCATCCACGGTATAGGCTATGACCTCTATCATTAAATAGCCTTCCCTTCGTTTTCCTCTTCGTATTTTTTCTTATCCATCAGCTTGATGAAAGGCCACCATACCAGCATTACTACAAGAATATCTATTATTTGAAGTATAGCCCCTGAGATGTGCCCCGTTATTAAAAACCCTTGAATAATCGGCGGTGTGGTCCATGGAATTATTACACCTGTAGGCCTTGCGACGATATTGAAAGCCATTGCAAGGTAATTTATAACCGTTATTACGACCGGGGCGAGGATTAGCGGAATTATACCTATTGGGTTTAAAACAACCGGGAGGCCAAACATGATCGGCTCATTTATATTGAAAAGTCCCGGGAGCAGCGACAATTTCCCAAGCTCCTTGTACTGCTTTGATCGTGCCTTATACATCAAAAGGAACACAACTCCTAAAGTCGCACCAGCTCCTCCTATCCAAACCATGTCGAAAAACTGCTCGGTGATTATGTTTGGCGGAATTTTCCCGGCTTCTATGGCCGCGAGGTTGGCATCCTGAAGCGGAATCCAGAACGGCCTCATGATACCGTTAACTATAGTTCCTCCATTTAACCCTATACTCCAGAGCAGACTAATCGAGAATACCGTAGCGATAGCGCCCAAAAGGTTATTTGCAACCATTTTCTGCATAGGAAGCGATACAATGCTGTATATGAAGTTGTGTATGTATTGATAGGAAGTCTGCAAAAAGAGCAGCCTCACAAGCAGCATCCCGACAATTATGCAAAAGCCAGGCAAAAGCGCTGAAAACGCTCTGGAAACCGCCGGCGGCACTCCTTCCGGCATCTTTATGACTATGTTTCTCTTCACAAAAAAGTTAAATATTTCGGTAACAATCAGTGCCGTAATTATGGCCACCAGAATTCCGTTTGTGCCGTACCATCCTCCAACTGTTATGACCCTATTTACTTCATGGGCTGTACCGTTTATATCTATCGTCGTGCTTATGGGCGAAAGCAAGACAAAAGACGCTATCCCCAATATCGCCACCGAAAAAGCATCTAGCCTGTAGGATTGGGCAAGTTTGTAAGATATCGCTGCTACTATGTATATAGACATAATATCGTAAGTAACCCTTTTAGGCAATATAATGAACTGGTTAAAGCCCTCGCCAAACCACTTAACCTGCAGCTCTTGCCAGCCCGGCGCAGGGAAGTCCTGGATGATTATGAAAAGCGACCCTATGATCAGAAAAGGCATAAAAGATATAAAGCCATCCCTAATCGCTGCCAAGTGCCTTTGGCCTGCAAGCCTTGTTGCAAAGGGTGCAAACCTTTTTTCCAAAAATTCTTGAAAACTTCCCATTTCTTTACCTCCTACTAAATTAAATTTTTTCATAAATTGAGTTCCGGCGGATTTTTTAACCTCTCTTCATAACTCCTTAGCCATTCTTCTGAAGCCTCTTTTACTATCACCTCCCCTTTTTCTGGCCTTGCGAGCAATACCTTTGCCCCATTTTCTTCATCGGCAACGACAAAAGAAAACTCCACGTTTGTCCCTATCCCCCATCTTCCTTCTTTGTCCAAGCAGATCAGCGAAATCGCCCCTACCTTTCTGCCCTTATCGCTCATCTTTTTCAAGAAGCGGTTCAGCGCTTCACTGGCTGCCTTTTCCGGCGCATATCCCTCTTCCATGAGCCTCACAACCTCATAAGAAAGGCATCCTTTCATTATATCTTCCCCAAGTCCAGTCGCTGCAGCCCCTCCTACATCGCTGTCGACATAGAGGCCCGCCCCGCACAATGGAGAATCTCCCACCCTCCCTCTCTTCTTCATAAAAAGCCCGCTGGTAGAAGTGCCTGCACTCATAGAGCCCAAGGTGTCTAGCGCTACTATCCCAACCGTGTCGTGGCCGTCATAAGGCGAAAGGTTCCCTTCCCTAACCTTTTTCATCCTTATCTCCCACATCGTCTTTGCCCTTTCCGTCAGCATATTTTGTCTTTGGAAAAGATTCTTATGGGCAAATTCTTCTGCGCCCTGGCCTACCAGAAATATGTTGAACCTCTCCCGGCTCAACCTCCTCGCTAAAGAGATGGGATTTTTTATATCCCTCACACCTGCTACTGCCCCGAAAGAAAAGGTGTCGCCATCCATAAATGCCGCATCTAATTCTACTTCGCAGTGCTCGTTTGGGAGGCCTCCGTAACCTACCGACTTGTAAAAAGGAAAGTCTTCCACTTCCTTTATCGCAGTTTCGACCGCATCTGAAGCCTTTCCGCCCTTTTCAAGGAGGGCTGCCGCCTTTTGAACACCTTCAAGGCACATTCTCCACGTCCCTATAATTGCCCACTTCAATTTCACTTTCCTCCCCTTTCCTGCGCAAGCCTCTTGTATAAGTTTATAATCTCCAGCACAAAAGGCTTTGCGAGCATGGCATTCATCAGGTGGTCCTGCGCATGGACTAGCAGCGCCGAAAATTCGAGTTTTTCCCCTCGAGTCTCACTCACTATAATCTCGGTCTGAAGCCTATGGGCTTTTATCAATATTTCATCGGCTTCCTTCACCTTAAACTCGGCCTTTTCAAAATCGCCTTCTCTGGCCCACTTCATCGCCTCTATCAGCAGCGAAAAAGAGTCTCCCGCAGCGGCTATTATCTCAAAAGCCGTTTTTTCGTGCGATTCCATTTATTATCACTCCCGCTTACATTCTAGGTCTATTATACTTTTTGTTAAAATTGTCGTTCAAATAACTTTTTTCCTAACAAATAGGAAAGCACCCCGCTCTCCCGAGGTGCTAATGCTCAAATCTCTCCAGCACAAAATTCAACCAGGTTCTCCTTAAATTCTTCAAAACTTGTGCTTTTTATCAGCCTTGCGATTTTCGCCGGATTGTCGAGGATCGGTATCAGTTGTTCAAAAAAGGTGTCTAGCAACTTACGCTCCTCTTTTTTTATGGCAAACATAAATATCAGTTGGACCTTGTTTTTGCCCCACATCACCGGCTTTTTCAGAATTCCAACAGCAACAGCAGTCCCATAAGCGTCCATAGTGACGGAATGGGGTATCGCAACCAGATTCCCAAAAGAAGTGGGGGAAAGCTTTTCTCTTTCCATCACGCGCTCGGCATAATTTTCCGGCACATAGCCCTTCTCATAGAGTTTAAAAGCGAGAAAATCTATAACTTCTTTCTCATCACCGAAAGTAAGTCCGCTGAAGAACAGCTCTTTTTTTATAAACATCCCCAAAATTGCCCACGTTCCACATCTTAGCGCCTTTTTGTTTTCGACAGCCAAAATCTTTTCAAAGGCTTCCCTGTCCCTTTCATCGAAAAAAGGCGAAATTCTAATCACTTTTGCCGGATAATCCAGCTCAATGGGCACTGTCGAAATTATATAGTCCGGGCTATTTTCTTTTAAAAGGTCCAATTCGGTAAAGGAATAGGCGCCGATAATTTCCAATTGATCTTTGTAGTATTTCTCGAGCTTAGAAATCAAAATTTTCGACGCCGTATGTCCAGCAGGACATACAACCGCCACAATCTTTTTTTTCTTTTCTCGCTGGAACAATCTTTCAAAAGCCGCCCCAAAATGAAAGGCTAAAAATCCTATCTCATCCTCATCGATATTAAGCCCTGAAAACCTTGAAAACTCCCTCGCAAAAAAGACGCTTATCTCGAAAATCATTGGATACCGCCTTTTTATCTCTTCGACGAAGCAGTTCTTAATGCGCGCGCCTTTTTTTGCCCTCTCCCTCACCATCTTTATGTGCATGCAAAGTCCGACTACCAAAATATCATCTTCTCTAAAGTTAAACCCGAACTCCATGTTAATTCGTTCGAGGACTACTTCCGTCAGTATAAGATAATAAGAGTCGGCCAAGTTTCTTAAGGTATCCCTGCTGGGGCTTTTTTCTTCCTTCTTAAACCCTGAAATTAAATGAGAGATGTAAAAAACCTCATCCTCAGGGAACTTGACTCTCTGCCTTTCCTCAATCTTTCTGCAAATCTCTGAAGCTATAACAAATTCTTCCCCTTTTATAGCTTCTCTTGAGAAATTTAATTCCTCGATAAAATACCCTTCTTTTATGCGTTCTACAGTTACCGAAATATACAAAAGTAAGTTCAAAAGCCCCAAATCGCCGATATTATAGCCTCTTTCCTTTAAGACATAAACCAAAACCTTAGAAATTTCTTCTACATCGGCTTTTTTGAAATATTTTTCGTATTCTTTTATATTGAAAATGCCTTCTTTGGCCTCTCCGAGAATTAAATCCATCATGAGATTTCGTTTCTCTTTCTCGGGACCATTAAGGATAATTTTGGTAGACCTTCGCTCTAATTCCAGATTCCACCCGCTCTCTTTTAATAAGCATTCAAGGGCTTTTATGTCGTTTATGCAAGTAGCCTCGCTAACATTTAGCTCTTCTGCTAAGTCCAGCACATCGATGCCGTCTTTAGAAAAGAGCAATTTCTTCAATATTACGCCAGCCCTTTCCTCGGGATATCCACTCGATTCACTTTCACTCATCCTAATCAATTCCTCGGCCTTTGCCAGATCTTTTAAAAAATAGCCATCCTTTTTTGATGAAACTATCAGTTCTCCATCCTTTACCAGTGAATTTATAAACTTAACATCGCTCCTGACCGTACGCTCACTCACCCCGAGGACAACCGCTATCTCTTTGCCCTTTACCCAGCCTGTTTTTTCTAAAAGATACAAAATCAGTTTCCTCTGCCTCGGTCCAAGGCCCATTGCTTCCCTCTCCCACCATGTTTATCTGAAAGGCCGAATCTTTCGATAGATTTACCTTTTTCGAATAAAAGAAGTTCTTTTGGATAGAGGCGCTGAGAGAAGCTCGTGGAATATAAAGTATTTTACTAATTCCTCTCTCTCTACCCCCCAACTCCAACTCAAAGCCGGTCCAACCTGTTGCCTTTCATGTTGAAGAAGCTCAGCTTTTTTCTCTTCTTCCTCAGGCAGTTCCAGGGAAACTCCTTCTTGTGTCTTTTCTTCGTTTTCAGGCTCTAAGACGTATTCATATTCCTCAAACTCGCCGGCAGAACTGCCATGCATTTCCTCCGGCAGGTCTGCTCCTTCGGCTAATATTATATCCTGCCCGGCAATGCGGCGGCTGCCGAAATTTTTTCTATTACCAAGTAACCTTATCAGCCTCACTGCTATTATAACTATAAAAATGATCCATGATGTAAGGTTTTCAAAATTCATCGAGGCTCACCGCCTTTTTTATTCTTTCTCCTCCTGCTGTTTTTCTTGACCCAGTTTTGAGAAGGATTCCCTCATAACTGTATCGGCTATTATATTCTTCATATTATAGTAATCCATTACTCCTATTTTCCCACTGCGCAAAGCTTCGGCCAAGGCCTTTGGAACTTCTGCTTCGGCTTCCACAACTTTTGCCCTCATTTCCTGAACCATCGCCTTCATCTCTTGTTCTCTGGCAACAGCCATAGCTCTTCTCTCCTCGGCCTTTGCCTGGGCAATCCTCTTATCGGCTTCGGCCTGGTCGATCTGGAGCCGAGCTCCTATATTCCTTCCCACGTCTACATCGGCTATATCAATAGAAAGAATTTCAAAAGCAGTTCCGGCGTCAAGTCCTTTGTTCAACACAGTTCTCGAAATTAAATCCGGATTCTCCAACACTTCTTTGTGGCTGTTGGACGAACCGACGGTAGTGACGATACCCTCTCCTACGCGGGCAATTATCGTTTCCTCACCGGCACCGCCCACAAGCCGATCAATATTGGCCCTCACTGTGACGCGGGCCTTTACCTTTACCTCAATCCCATCCTTGGCTACCGCGGCTACCACGGGAGTTTCGATGACCTTTGGATTAACGCTCATCTGAACTGCGTGCAGCACATCCCGTCCCGCCAGGTCGATTGCTGCGGCTCGCTCAAACCCCAGAGGGATATTTGCCCTTTGGGCCGCTATTAAGGCATCTATTACCCTGTCCACATTTCCTCCTGCCAGGTAATGGGCTTCCAGCTTGTTTATTTCTACATCTTGTCCGGCTTTGATGGCCTTAATTAACGGCTTAACTATTTTATCCGGCGGCACGCGCCTAAGTCTCATCCCCACAAGGGTGAAAATCCCTATTTTAACCCCTGCCGCAAGTGCCGAAATCCAAAGGCCTAATGGTATGAAGCTGAAAATCACCGCAAAAAAGATAAAAATTAAACCGAGGAATATCAATAAAAATATGAGCTCAGTCAACGCGAAAACCTCCTTACTATTTTCATCATTTAATTCAATTATTTAATCCCTCTCAACCACAATCCTAGAACCTTCGACTTTCACCACCCGCACTTTTTTGCCGGCTTCTATGAATTCTCCATCGGATACCACATCCAGCTTCCTATCGCCAAAATCAACTATGCCAGCAGGCCTGAGCGGTGTGAGCGCCACTCCTGTGCGCCCCAACAATTCAGTTTTCTCCTCATGGGCGGTGTAGCCCAAAGATTTATCCAACCGCGAAAAGAGCACCAAGCGTTCAAAAAACGGCGAGCTCGAAAACCGCTTCAGCAGTAAAATAAAGATGATAAAGCTCGCCACAAGGGATACGGTAACTGTAATCAGTCCCTGCTTTACTGTAGCCGAAGCTGTGACTATTCCGCCAATTATCCCCGCTATCCCAAGAACTCCTAAAACACCAAACCCCGGCACTAGAGCTTCGATGATGAGCAAAAAAACACCGGCAAGGAAAAACGCTATAGACTCCCAGCCAGCGAGCTGCGCTATCATGTGGCCTGCGAAAAACAAAACCAGCGATGTTATACCGGCAATGCCAGCCATTCCAAATCCAGGAGTCAGTACCTCCGTAATGATGCCTATGAATCCTATGGTTATGAGCATTGGGGCTACATAAGGGCCCGTCACGAAACTGGCAATCTTCTCAGCAAAGTACGGCTTTATCTCTTTCTGATTTCTTTCTCCAACCCCAAGAGCATTAAGCAGTTCTCTTCTGTCAGCTGCAATGCCATCGGCCAGCTTCAATTCCAAAGCTTTTTGAGCAGTAAGAGAAAGGATTTTGCCTTTTTCTTTCAAACCCGAAATTTCAACGTCGGCATCGGCCATAGCCGCCACTATATCTCTATCCCTCCCCCTCCTTTCCGCAACGCCTTCCAGTTTTGACCTCCAGTATGATATAGCTTTCTCCTCTTTGGGAACCGTCTCTGCGGCTCCAATTGTAGAGCCAGGCGCCATGTATATTTTTTCGCACGAAATTGCAATCAGAACCCCTGCTGATGTCGCCTGGCTGTTGACATAAGCAACTGTAGGAACTGGAGAATTTAATATTGTCTGACTTATCTCAACAGCAGAATCCACCCGCCCTCCTGGCGTGTCAATATCGAAAATCAAAAGTGCTGCCTGCGTTTTTAGCGCTTCATCGACGGCTCTCTTTATAAACTTGGCCAAGCCGGGGTCTACCGTGCCTTTAACCGGCACAAAAACCACTTCCCCTTTTTCTGCCGCTGAGCATGACGTATTCGTTTTGAGCGAAAATAACAACAAAGTTGCGATTAGGAAAATTAATAATGTTTTTGCATCTGCTTTCACCAGACCACCTTCTTTTGTAGTCTCTTAATATATAGATTATATCATAAATTGTGACATCCTCCACCTAATGAATTAGGGGGCATCCCAACGTGGGACGGCGGCTTTAAGCCGCAGGTTAGCCAGCATTCCCCGGATGACCCGGATCATCACCTTGGCCTTAAGGGGTGTCACGCTCCCCTTTCTCTCGGGGTCATGCCCCGAGAGTATCGAGCGCTTTCGCGGCTATGTTTATTGCCCCCACCCTGTCCGCATCAGACTGGTATCCACACTTTACGCATTTAAACCAGCCTTGGATCTTCCGGTTATACCGGGAAACATTCCCGCACTTCGGACAAGTCTTGGAGGTCTCCTTGGGATCGACGTAGATTACAGGCACTCCGGCAAGGGCTGCCTTGTATTCGATGAACGAGGCCAGCTCCTTAAAGTT
>NZ_FRCR01000021.1:0-24283 GCF_900142995.1 Caldanaerovirga acetigignens
CGGAAGCATCCTGCGCTGAGGGTGAGACCATTCACAACATGCCGTTTAAAGTGACGCCGGAAGATGTTTACAATGCCATATTGGGTGCCGATGCCCTTGGAAGGGCGATGAAAGGGGCTGTAAAGTAAGTTGAGATACAGGCCGCGCAAAGGCGCGGCTTTTTTTTATGGCTATGAAAAGCAAAAAGAAATTTGTAACGGGCGGGAGGATTTTCTAAATAATATGGAGAATCCATTTACAACCAAAATATTTATTGTGGAGATTTCTAAATAGGGGGTTTGCCGATGGAGATCAAAGCAACGGTTCTGTGTGAAAATTACGTCATGTTCAACGAAGGGGCTGTCGCCGAACACGGCTGGGCGGTTTTTTTGGAGACTAAAGCCGGCAATTACCTCTTTGATACGGGGCAAGGCAAGGCATTGATAAACAACGCCATGGTGCTTAAAAAAGACCTTTCTTCGCTAAAGGGGATAATCCTGAGCCACCACCACTACGACCACACCGGAGGGCTTCTTGAAGTGCTTTTGGTTTCCGGGCCAGTCGATGTATACTCTCATCCGGACCTTTTCAAGGAAAGCTATTCCCTGAGGCGGGAGGGAAAACCCCTTCACATAGGCGTTCCGTTTCGGAGGGAAGTGCTTGAAAATGCCGGGGCAAATTTTTGCTTCAACCGGGATTGGAGGGAGATAGCACCTGGAATATACCTTACGGGAGAAGTTCCGCGCAGGACTAAGTTCGAAAAAGGGGACGACAAGCTGGCAGTCATGACAAAAGAGGGGCTTGTTAAAGATAACATGCTTGATGACCAGTCTCTTGTTATAGAAAGCGGGGATGGAATTTATATAATCCTCGGCTGTGCCCATTCCGGCGTTATAAATACGATTATGTATGCTATCGAGAGGACGGGGAAGGAGCGCATTAAGGCCTTGATAGGAGGAACTCATCTCGGTGCGGTTGGAGAGGAACAGAGAAAGATGAGCATAAAAACCCTTCGGGATTTTAATATAGAGCGTATAGGTGTGGCGCACTGTACAGGTCTCAAGGCATCCTTTGAACTTATGCGGGAATTCGGCGAAAGGTTTTTCTTTTGCAACGTAGGGAGCGTGCTTGAGATTAGTTGTCTTCATGTTGCATGATTTCCAAAAAAAGCTCGACCACCTTAGGGTCGAACTGGCTTCCCGAGTTGTTCCTTATCTCTAGCAATGCCGTATCCTTTGTCATAGGACTTCGGTAAGGCCTTTCGCTCGTCATGGCATCATAAGCGTCTGCTACCGCTAAAATCCGACAAAGAAGCGGGATCTCTTTGCCTTTGAGCCCCATCGGGTAGCCCTTTCCGTCCCATCGTTCGTGGTGATGCAGTATATACTTTGCAATTGAAACAAGATCCGAAGTATTCTGAGCAATGCGAAAACCGATTTCCGGATGCCTTTTCATGACCTCCCACTCTTCTTGAGAAAGCGGGCCGGGTTTTAAGAGGATGTGTTCCGGAATGCCTACCTTCCCTATGTCATGGAGCATGGCAAAAAGCGAAAGCTCGTCCAGCTCTGCGGCAGAAAGGCCCAATTTCACTCCTATTGCCAAGCAAAGGTCTTTTATGCGAAGTGCGTGCTCCTCGGTTTCCATGCTCTTTGCGCTAAGCGTGGAAAGGAGAGCTTTTATGACTGCATGACGAAAGCTTCTGCCTTCTGCCATTTTGTTTTTATACATCATTTCTTCAGCTTCTTGGATTAATTTCCTGAGATTTTCGTTTGATTTTTTCTTGACAGCATATCCGAGTGCAAGGTTCAGTTGGAATTTTTGATCGTTATCTGGGGAATTTGCATTTTTGCACCGCAGCCTTATCTTGTTGACAAATTTTCTGCAAAACTGTTCATCGGCATTAGGCAGGACTACCAGGAATTCGTCGCCGCCCCACCTTGCAGCTATGCCTCCGGGGCGGAGCCCTTTTTTAAGCACAAAAGACGCCTTTTTTAAAATAAAATCCCCTTCTAAATGGCCGAATACGTCATTGGCAAGCTTCAAGCCGTTGACATCTGCCATGATTATAGAAACGGGAACGATGTTTTCTTTCTCCAACTGGCTTATTTTTTCCTCGACGTATCTCCTGTTGTAAAGTCCTGTAAGAAAATCGCGGTAGCTCAAATCCAGCATCTTCTGCTGCATTGCCCTTTCCTTCGTGATGTCGCGAAATATGACCACTACTCCGTAAATGTCCCCCTTTTCATTGACAATAGGGGATGCGCTGTCGGCTATGGAAATTTTACGACCATTTTTAGTAAGCAGGGCCGTATGGTTGGCAAGGCCGACTATTTTGCCCTTTTTTAGGACTTTGGAAACGGGGTCCATGACCTTTTTTCCAGATTTCTCGCTAAAAAGTTGAAACACCTCATTAAATGGTTTTCCCATTACCTCTTCAGCTTTCCAGCCTGTAATTTCTTCTGCGGCTCGGTTTACCGATGTTATCTTTCCGCAATTGTCTGTTGTGACCACTCCGTCGCCTATAGAAAGCAGGGTTATTTTTAAAAGCTCTTTTTCCTTCAAAAGTTCTTTCAAGTGACTTTCTCGCTCCCTTTCGGCTTTTTTCTGCATGGTAATATCCTTCCGAGCCCCTACCAAATATCTTACCTTTCCGTTTACAAAAACCGGAGTTATGCGAACTTGCCACGTCCTTACTCCTGCTGGAAAGGGCAATGTTTCTTCGTATTCTACCGGTTCTCCAGCTTCAAGGGCCTTTCTGTAGCCCGATGCCACTATTTTCCCTAATTCCTCTCCGAGAACTTCCTCCGGTCTTTTCCCCTGTATGTCATTGATGGAATAACCGGCAAGTCTTTGATGTGCAGCGTTATTTGCCAAGTACCGAAATGTTCCGTTATCATCTACTTCGACGATAAACATGGCGTCCTGGGTGGCGTTAAAAATTACGTCGAAACTTAAAACTCTCGGGTCCACTTAACCCCTCCCAAATTAAGCAATATTATAAAAGTTGAAAAATCACTTAATTTTATTATACGACAAAAGTGGACATAATTCAACCTACGGGATGAAGATGTGAGAAAGTAAAAAATGTACTGAAAATAATACAATATAATAAACGGTCATATAATATTATGTACTGTGTTAAGTTCTTTTGCGAAGGAATTGATTAAAAATATATTCAAAATTCAAGATGGCACGGGATTTGCTCTATATTTTACGCTAAAAAAACTTTTGAAGGGGGTATTCGAATGAGTCTAAATTTGAACGCCGAATTAAACAAGAAGAGCATCTATAGCACGGCAAACATTGCAAAATTTGTCATCTACAGCCTGCTGGGCATCTTTCTCTTCTTCGTGCCAGTTAAAATAGGCAACTCGTCGTCGATAATGGTGGACCACATAATTGCTTTCATAAACAGGACGGTGCCGTTTTTCGGGCCGATCTTTACGGTGTGCATTGCTATAGTGGGAGGGTTGTACCCTTGGTACAAAGGGACTTATAAGAAGGATATTGCCGCATTTATTTTATCCGTATTTGGACTTATAGGCATACCCATGGCTTTCCTCGGGGCCCTGAGCTTTATGAAGATCGCAACTATAGGACCTCAATGGCTGATGCGGCCAGATATGCTGCCCTTTGTCTTTGAAAAGGTCGTAATGGCGGTTACCATGATAGTCCCGATAGGTTCGGTATTTCTTACTTTCATTATTTCCTACGGGCTTTTGGAATTTGCTGGCGTTCTGATGAGGCCTATTATGAGGCCTGTCTTCAGGACTCCTGGCCGTTCTGCCATTGACGCGGTGGCCTCTTTCGTGGGGAGCTTTTCTGTAGCCATTTATCTTACTAACAGGCTTTATCTTGAGGGCAAATATACGAGGCGAGAGGCAATAACAATAATGTCGGGATTTTCGACAGTTTCCGCGACGTTCATGATTATAATCGCAAGGACCCTGAAAATTATGGACTTATGGAATGTTTATTTTTGGTCGGCCTTAGCGATTACTTTTATAGTAACAGCTTTGACAGTAAGGCTGTGGCCGCTTTCTAAAATCGAGGACACTTACGTTGACGGGAAGGGTAAACCTGAAATGGTAAAGGAGGGGAGCATTTTCTCTCAGGCCATTGAGGAGGGCCTAACTGCTGCTGCTACCTCAAAGCCCCTTTTTGCGAACCTTTACGATAGCTTCAAAAGCGGGATAAAAATGGTATTGATTCTTACGCCCTGCATGGCATCGGTTGCGACCTTCGCATTTGTACTTATTAAACTTACTTCCTTTTTCGACATTTTCGGATACCTGTTCTTGCCCTTTACTTATGCTTTAAGTCTAATCGGCCTTCCAGAGCCGGCAATTTTGGCCAAAGCTTGCGCGACGAGCCTGGCCGATGTCTTTGCGCCACCGCTTTATCTTGCGTCACTCAACGATGTTCCCCTAATAGTAAAATTTGTCACAAGTGTTGTTGCTGTAAGCAGCATCATATTTTTTGGCGGCTCAATACCGTGCCTGCTTTCCACCGATGTGAACTTCAAGCTTTGGCAGATGATAGTGATATGGTTCGAAAGGGCGGTCTTGGCCCTTATATTGACAGGGGTATTGGCTGTCATTCTGTTTTAAACAAAAACTAATTTAATTCGCCAAAAAATAAGTTGGCCCCGGTACACCCGGGGCTAAATTTTTAAGCCTGTTCTTGGCTAAAACCTCCGAATAGAGCTTTTTCCTTCCAAGCACCCTTTTTATAGAAATAGATGTTAATAAGAGCACCGAAAACCCATGCAAGGACCAGAGAAAAGAAAATTGACTCGGGCCTTCCGTTTGGATAGGACGGGCTTCGCGTTATATAGGCGAGGCCGTAAGCTAGGGGAACCCTTAGAAAGAAGGTGGTGATGAGCGAAATCCACATAGGAGTCACCGTGTCTCCCGCGCCGCGCATTACGCCGGACAAGACTTGTGTTACTGCCATTGCAATGTATCCAACAGCGAGAATTCTCAAAAACCGCATACCTAAGTTTACAAGGTCGGCTGTTTGTGTAAATATGACCATAAGATGCTTTCCAAAAAGTAGTAATATAATGGTGATGACTGTGGAAACACCTACAGCAATCACAAGTCCCTGGCGGGTCCCTTCTTCTACCCTATCCAGTTTCCTTGCTCCTACGTTTTGCCCTGCATAAGTTGTCATTGTTATTCCAAACGTAAAATTAGGCATCATTGCAAACCCGTCTACTCGCATTACCATCATATTAGCAGCGATGACTAATTCTCCAAAGCTGTTGGTAAGGGATTGAACTGTGACCATAGCAAGAGATAGTATAGCCTGCGTCAATCCCGACGGAATTCCAAGCTTTATAATTTGCATGACGTATTCTTTTGAAGGCTTTAACATTTCAAAGTTCATATCAAAAACATCATTCATCCTTTTCAGTTTTATCAAGCAAAGGACTGCGGATATGAGTTGGGATATGACTGTAGCAAGGGCAACGCCTGCAACGCCAAGTTTAAAGCTGACCACAAACCAGATGTCTAGCACTACGTTTAAGGCTGTTGAAAAGAGGAGGAAGGCCAATGCAGAAAGTGAATCTCCAAGTCCACGGAGTATGCCAGAAAGCATGTTAAAATATGAAGAACCCCAGTTTCCAACAAGCAATATCAATAAATAGGTAGTACTCCAGTCCAGTATAGTTTTCGGAGTATTTATCAATACCAGCAAGGGCTTAATTATAAAAGGCGATATTGCCATAATAATTGCTGATGCAATAGCCGTGAGAGTTATACATACTCCTATTGTTCTGGAAAGCTTTTCTCTGTCTTTTGCTCCGAAATATTGGGATACCATTATTCCAGCACCCATGGCAATAGCAACAAAGAGCACGAGCAAAAAGAAAAGTATGGGAATAGCGCTTCCAACGGCAGCAAGTGCGTAATCACCTACATATCTTCCTACTATGATGGCGTCGACAGTGCTATAAAGCTGCTGGGCCACATTTCCGATGAGCATAGGGATTGAAAACTCAACTATTCTCTTCCAAGGCTTCCCCACCGTCATGTCTTTCGGCGCGAAAAGTTCCGCTATCTTCGCCATATTTTGTTTCATCTCCTTTTTTAAAACGTGATGACAAAATTAGACATTTTCAAGTAAGGACAAACCCTCATTTAAAACCTTTTCAACCGCTTCCTTTGCATCTGCCAGCGAGTGGTCCTTATAGTTTCCGCACTGGACTTCGTTGGCGGCGGGGATTTCCTCGGCTTTTAAGATTTTTTCAAAGGCGCTTTCCAAAGCTTTTTTAATTTCGGACAGGGGAGTTATTCCGAACTTCGTGAGGTAAAAGCCTGTCCTGCATCCCATAGGAGAAATGTCGATTATTCCATCTAATTCTTCGCGAATGAACAATGCAAGAAGGTGTTCGAGCGTATGCATTCCTCCGCTGGATATAGCTCCTTTGTTGGGGGTTATGAACCTGAGGTCGTACTTGGCAACTATGTCACCTTTTGGCCCCTCTTCTACAGCGGCAAGCCTTATGTAGGGTGCCTTGACCTTTGTGTGGTCTAGTTCAAAACTTTCAACTTTCACGTCAATCCCTCCCACTTATTTATCATTATACCATCAGTTTTTCTTTTTGTATATACATGTTATTTTTATTAGTTATTAATATTGTTGGCGACTACTTTTAAAAGTAACAACAGTTGAAGACAACAGTACAAAAAGATAAAATTTTAACTAGATATTTTTATTGATGCTATTGAATATACAAAAAGTTAAAAAAACAAACGATACCAGATAATTCCAATTTAGGACACGGATGGAAGAAAGGAAAGAACCGAGTGAGTGCTTAAATACCGCCTGCTGGGAATGAGCACTCTATGAAAGGGCGGACTATAAATAGCCCAGTCTGTATAAGGAGAAAAATGCGAAAGAGGATGAGAGAATACGGCCTTTCCTTAGGGCTGTTTCCGACAGGCCCTTTAAATGCCATAACCGATGTGGAAGGGGTAAAGGTAGGGCACGTGACTTTGATTGCCGGAGAAGGGAAGCTCGTTCCGGGCAAAGGCCCCGTGCGGACGGGAGTAACCGCTATAATACCGCATGATGAAAATATATTCAAGGAAAAATTGATTGCCTCGTGCTTTGTGGGAAACGGCTTCGGCAAGTCCGCCGGGCTGATACAGATAAAGGAGCTGGGGACGCTAGAGACGCCGATAGTCCTCACTAATACGCTTTCCGTCGGAATCGCCTCCGATGCTCTGGTGGAGTACATGCTTTCCATAAACGATGACATCGGAGTTACGACCGGGACTGTAAACCCGGCGGTATTAGAGTGTAACGACGGTTACTTAAATGACATAAGGGGAAGGCATGTGAAAAGAGAGCATGTCATCGAGGCCATAATGAGTGCAAAAAGGGAGTTCGAAACGGGAAGCGTAGGGGCCGGGACTGGCATGATATGTCACGGGTTTAAAGGCGGCATCGGCACGGCTTCGAGGCAAATCGAAATAGGGGGAAAGGTCTACACAGTAGGGGCTTTGCTCCTCACCAATTACGGCAGGATGGAGGACCTTATTTTCAACGGCAAAAACGTGGGAAGGATGCTGAAAGAAAGGCTGGAAAGGGGTATAAAAGGTAAGAAAGACACCATAGAGGAGGACAAAGGCTCGTGCATAATAGTCATCGCCACCGATGTGCCGCTGGATGCGAGGGGCCTTGAGAGGGTAGCAAAGAGGGGAATTTTGGGCCTTGCGAGGACCGGCTCTTTCATGGGAAACGGAAGCGGCGACATTGCGCTTGCGTTTTCGACTGCGAACAGAGTTTGCCATTACGGCGAGCCTTTCATCAGAATCGAGACCCTGTCCTCCCATTCCGATGAAATAAACAAGGTGTTTCAGGCAGCGGTGGAAGCGGTGGAGGAGGCAGTATGGGACTCTATGTTCACGGCGGAAAAAATAGTAGGGAGAGACTTCCACGAAGTCCCCGTCTTGCCTGTGGAAATTTTTTTTGAGGTGCAGTGAAATTACGCACTTCTGCTTGAAACCAGGTTTACAGAATATAAAAAAATTTGATATCATGTAATCGAACTTATGATTGTAGGAGGAAGATAAATGCCAAACAGAGCTTTTGATTGGTTAAAACAAGCGATAAAGGATTTGGATCATGCAAAATTGTCCATGGAAAGCAATGATCATGAATGGGCTTGTTTTGCAGCGCATCAGGCTGGCGAAAAGGCAGTAAAAGCGCTTCACCTTTACCTTGGACAGGAAGCATGGGGACACGTTATATCAAGGCTTTTAAGGGAACTTCCCGAAAGTGTTGGTATAAGCCAGGAACTCATTGAAAAGGCGAAAGTGCTCGATAACTTTTATATACCTGCAAGATATCCGGATAGTCACCCTGATGGAGCACCATTTGAGCACTATGGACCATTACAGAGTAAGGAGGCTGTAAAATATGCCTGTGAGATCGTCGAATTCATCCGTTCTAAAATGGCCGGATAAGGAAGCTGTTGTTTCGTCCCTTTTAAAATGGATCGAAGAGGTGAAACAAAATAGGGATGATATATTGAAAATAGGGTATTTCGGGTCCTATGCCCGCGGAGACTGGGGGGTAGGAAGCGACCTTGATGTGATATTCGTGCTCAAAAGGTCCGATGTTTCGTTTTTTAAGCGTTCTCTTAACTGGGATACGGACAAAATCCCGGTCCCTGTGGATTTGCTGGTTTATACCGAGGAAGAGTACGAGGAAATGAAAAAGACAAATTCGAGGTTTTATAAAGAACTTGAGAAAGAAGCTGTGTGGATATATCCTTAAAAAATAAAGAGGGAAAAATAATGGCCTTTTTCGACAAAATTCCGGAAAATCTTTTTTCGGTCTTGGTTTCCAAAAATAAACACGTCTACTTGGACTCCCTTTTTATAATCTTTCAGGCGTACAATGAAGAGATGCTCATAAAAAAGGACGAGCTGGTGGAAAGGCTGAAAAGTTACCTTGAAAATTCGAGCTTTTCGCCCGAGGAGGAAGAAGACGGGGAAAGGCCGGACGACGCAAGCCTTTCGGCCCTCGCCCATTTCATTTTGCGAAAGCTCGAAAAGACCGGCTGGATATATCGGGACTATTCGGAAAATTTTATAGAGGAAATTATATACCTCCACGACTACTCGATAAAAATCCTGAATACGCTGTACGAGCTTCAAATCGACGAGGTTAAGGACTACGGTTCGTACGTGCACTCTGCCTATAACAACCTGAAAAATCAGGACCTGGAAAGAAGCGAGGATGCCATTTTTGCCCTCCGGGAAGCCTACAAGAGGACGAAAGACCTCATAAACGAACTAAAAAGCCTTCTAAACAACCTGAGAAAGTACCACCAGGCCTTGTACGAGAAGGAAGAAATAAGGCAGATATTGAAAGAGCACTTCGACGAGTTCAGGGAACTTATCGACGAGAGGATATACCACCCCCTGAAAACCCTCGATTCCATTCCCCGCTACAAGACCCCTATCATAAATATTTTAAACTCCTGGCTTTACGACAAAGAAATGATGGACCTCTTGGTGAAATCTTCCGTGAGGCGGAGAATTTACAAGGATGAGGAAGAAGCCGTTGAGAAAGTCACAGGGATGATAAATGAGATAGTGAACATCTATTACAATATCGATGTTTTGCTAAAAGAAATTGATAGAAAGCGGGCAGCTTATACCAGGGCTTCGGTGGAGAGGATGCAGTACCTTTTGAACGTCGATATGAGCCTAAAAGGTAAGATAGTGGAGATACTCAAAGCTCTCCCGGAAAATGAGGAAATAGTAAAGACCGTAAGCGAGGCCGTTTTGCTTTTTCCCCAGAGCTACATCGACGAGAATTCTCTCTACACGAAGAAATCCGAGCGGAAACTGCAGGACGTGAAATTCTCCAAAATAAAAGAGGCCGAGGAAGAAGGCGTTTTCGAAAAGGAAATGGAAAGCTTAAAAGAAAGGCTCAAGAGTGCCTTGACGCGAAAGAAGGTCTTTGAGTTTTTCAAAAAGCTTTTAAGGGAAAAAAGAGAAGTTTTGTCCGAAGATATAAACCTCGATGGAGACGAGGAATTTTTGATGCTCATCCTGGGAATTATCATGCATGACGAAAGGGGTTCCTTTTACGATGTGGCCTTTGAAGAAAAAGGAAGCGTATCCGTAAACGGCTATAGGATTCCCCGCATGAAGATAAAAAAGAAGGTGTGAAGATGTGGCATGAGGAATACGAAAAGATGAGCGATTCCCAAAAGGAGGAATTTGCAAGGCTGATAAATTTCCTCCTTTCTCACAATTTTATCCTGAGGGAAAAGTATGACAAAACCTCGATGAACGTTAGGATAAACCCGGACTATAGATTCGTGGAACGCTACTTTGAAGTCTTTTCGGGCTACCTTTCCATGGCCGGCTGGGACGTACAAAAAGACAACCACTACGGCGTGATTTCAATATACAACAGATTCGAGCAAAACCGCGCAAGACTGAAGAAATTCGAGACATTGGTGCTTTTTGCCTTAAGGCTTTTGTACGAGGAGGAAAGGGAAAAACTTTCTCTGAGAAAGGACGTCATAGTGACGAAGGGCGATGTAGTGAGAAAGCTTCTCAACACCGGGGCTATAGACAGGAAACCGGCAGAAAGGGATTTAAACGAAGCTTTGAATCTTTTCAAAAATTACCAGATTATAGAGAAAATAGAAAATCCCCTAGACGACTACGAGAGCAAGATAATCATATACCCTTCGATTTTGCACGTCCTGCCATCCGAAAAGATTAATGTGATCTATAGAATGATAGAGGAAAAAAGTGCGGAAGAAGAAATACCCGAAGGGGAGGAAGAGGAAAGTTGAAGCTTTTGAAAAAGCTGCTCCTCATTAACTGGCACTACATCCTGCACGAACTCATAGAATTCGAGATGATAAATTTCCTGACTGGGAAAAACGGCGCCGGGAAGTCTACGATAGTAGACGCATTGCAGCTTTTAATCCTGGGGGATACGAAGGGCGATTATTTTAACAAGGCTGCCAACGAAAGGTCGAAGAGAAATTTAAAAGGATACTTACGGGGTGATATCGCCGACGATACGGAAGGCGGCATCCTCGTTTTGAGGGAAGGTAATTTTTCCAGCTACATCGTGGGCGAGTTTTACGATACCGCAAAGAAGGGCACCTTTTGCTACGGCGTTGCTTTCGACGTGTATGAAAACGGGGACGAGAACCACAGGTTCTTTTACCTCGAATCGTACTTGCCAGAAAACCACTTCATAGTAGATGGAGTTCCTCTGAATACGAAGGACCTGAGGACTTTTCTGAATGCAAGATACAGGGAAAGATTTAAGATTTTCAACTCAAATAGAGAATACCAGGCCCATTTTTTGGCCAGGATGGGGAGCCTAAACGAAAAATTCTACAGCGTCTTTAAAAAATCCGTTTCCTTTTCTCCCATAGTGGAGATAGAAAAATTCATCACCGAATATGTATGCGACGCACCGCCCAAGATCGACATTTCCGACATGCAGGAAAACCTGAGGTATTACAAAGAGCTGGAGTACCAGGCCCAGCAGGTAAAAAAGATGGTAGGAGATTTAGAAGAAATACAAGCCCTTTATAATGAATATCTTGCGGAGGAAAGAAAGCTAAAGGAGCAGGAATACCTTATAAAAAGAGCCCAGGTGGAAAGCGTGATAAATCAAAGGCGGGCTCTTATCGAAGAAGCGCAAATAAAAAAAGCACTTTTGGAAGAAAAGGAAGGGCAAAAAAATGAATTCGAAAGAAAAGTCCTTGAACTTGAGCGCAGAAAAGATGACTTAATCAGGGAAAAATACAGTATGGAAGATTACAAAAAAAGTGAGTATCTCAAGGCCCAGGAAGAAAGCATGAGGGAACAGATAAAAGAGAAAAAGGTCGCCCTCCAGCAGTTCCTGGGAAATTATACTAAAGTACTCCAAAACTGGGAAATAGTTTTAGAAGAGATTTGCGCTTTTCCCGATAAATTTGACGAGAAGTTTTTGAAAACCACAAAAGAAAAAATAAAAAAGCTTCGCGCTGTTACCGCCGAGGACATTACCGATATCGAAGAAGAGAAACTTCTTTCTTTGAAAAATGCTGCTTTTCAGTGTAAAGACCGCATCGAAAAGCTTTTTTACTCCATGGAGCAGGAAAAAACAAAACTGGAGGAAGATATAAGGAAAATAGAAAGTGAGATAGAGAACCTCAAAAAAGGCATTAAGCCCTACGACAGGAAGCTGCTGGAGCTAAAAAGCGAGATAGAAAAAGCCCTGAAGAGCAAATACAAGAAAGAAATAAAAGTGGAAATCCTGGCGGACCTTCTGGAAGTGCGGGATAAAAAGTGGCAAAACGCAATTGAGGCCTACCTTCACACCCAGAAATTTTACCTCGTCCCGGAGCCGGAATACTTCGTGGACGCCTTAAAAATCTACGATAGGTTGAAATTCGAAAAGGGCTTTTACGACATAGGCTTGGTGGACACCGGGAAACTCGAAAAACAAAACATAAAAGTATGGGAAAACAGCCTGGCTTCAGAAGTGATGACGGATAATAGATACGCCCGGCTTTTCGTGGATTTTCTGCTGGGAAGGGTGGCAAAGTGCGAAAAAGTTGAGGAATTGAGAAATTACCCCACGGCAATAACGCCGGACTGTATGCTTTATCAAAATTACGTGGCAAGGCAGCTAAACCCGGAGAGGTGGAGGTTTCCCTACATTGGCAAAAAGTCCCTGGAAGATATGCTCAAAGCAAAGACGGCAGAGGTGAAGGAAAAGAGGATTTTGCTCGATGAGCTGATGGATGGCTACGAAAGGCTTGCCCGGATTAAGAATGTGGAACCCATCACGGAAAGCTTCATGGAAAATCTAAAGAATGCTAAAAAAGAAAAGGAAAAGCTGGATATATTATTTAAAAAGCTGGAGGAAATAGAAAGGCAAAAATCCCTGCTGGACCTTACAAAATTGATGGAAATCGACGATAGGATAGCAAAAGCTGAAAAAGAGCTGGAAGGAGCTAAAAATGAGATAAAAAGGCTGCAAGGGGTCATATCGGAGATAACTTCCGAAATAAGGCTTTTGGAGCATCAGAAGGAGCAAAAAGAGAAGGAACTTAAAAGCCAGCTTCTGGCTTTAGAAGAGAGATTTGATCTGGATTTCATAAAAGATACGGGGGAGCCCAGGTTCCTCAAGGAGCTTCAGGCAAGAAAAGACCCGGAAAACATAATAAAGGCATTTCAAAGCCAGTTGGCAAGGACGCAGAGTCAAAAGGAGAAAAAGTGGAATTTGCTTTTGAACAAGCGCTCGGATTACAACCGGGAATACAAGATGCCATTTAACGTATCCTCTGGAGATAATTCCGAATACCGAAAGGAACTTGAAAGACTTTTAAGAACCGAGCTTCCAGCTTATGAAGAGAAAATAAGGGATGCGAAGGAAAAGGCGAGGATCCAGTTCCAGGAAGACTTCATAAGCAAGATAAAGGAAAACATCGATAAGGTAAAAGAGCAGATCGAAGAGCTTAATTCGGCCTTGAAGCAGTTCTCGTTCGGGAAAGACAGGTACAGGTTCGAAGTAAGGCCCAACCCGGCTTACAGAAAATTTTACGACATGATAATGGACAGCCTCCTTCTCGAGGGTTATTCCATATTTTCCATAGAATTTCAAAAACGGCACGGAGAAGCTTTGGAGGAGCTTTTCAACCAGATAGTCTATGTAGGCGAGTCCACCCTTTCGGCGGATGAAAGAGAAAAGCTCGAGAAAAACATCGAAACGTACACCGACTACCGGACCTACCTTACTTTCGATCTCATAGTTACCGACGACCAGGGGAGGGAATCGAGGCTTTCGAGGATGCTTCTTAAAAAATCCGGGGGAGAAACTCAAACGCCCTTTTATATATCAATCCTTGCTTCTTTCGGCAGGATTTACCGGCTCGGACATAAGTACGGGGAAAACAATACTCTGAGGCTCATAATCTTCGACGAAGCCTTCAGCAAGATGGACCACCAGCGGGTGCAGGAAAGCATAAAGCTTCTAAGGAGCTTCGGCTTCCAGGCAATTATCTCGGCCCCAACTGAAAAGATTCAGGATATAGCGACTTTGGTGGACAGGAACCTGTGCGTGATAAAGGGCAAGGACAGCACCATAGTTCGGGCCTTCGACCCGAGGGAAGTGATGGAAGAAGGGGAAGGCAGTTGATGGATTTAAAAAAGGCGATTGTATCAAGGCTTCTTGACAAATACGAAAAAAGCAAGAGATTTTCTGGAGATGCCAAAATCGAAAAAAGGATAACTTTGAACTTTTCCAAGGGCGAATTTCCCTTCTATGACATAGAAAATGTAGAATCCAAGGAAAACGTCCATTTTGCCTTAAAGGAGCTGGAAAAAGAAGGCATTATCAAGATAAAGTGGGTAAAATTTGAAGAAGGAAATATCGTAGAAAAGGTGTTTTTAAACCTGGAAAATTTGGAAAAAGCTTATTGTGCTGCAAAGAGAGAGCCCAAAGATGCGATTTTAAAAAGGATGGCAGAAAAGCTTTCCGGTTTCAAAAAAGAAATAAAAAGCAATTGGCTTTTAGAATTTGCAGACTTTGAAATAGAAAGGATAAGAGAGAAAAAGAGCTACCCCGCATACCTCCCGAAGGAAGAAGAATTATTTGACCTTACGCTGAAGGCCTTGAAGGGGATTGAACAAAAAGGCGACGAAGAGGTTTTAGAAAGGATCTTCAGCAAGAGGTACCTGAAGGACAGCAAGAAATTCGAGAGGGTAAAAGGCAAGGTCTTTGCAGTGATGAAAGATTTTCTTTTCAAAGAAGATATCGAAGAGGACGAAGCCTTTGAGAGGATTGGAATCCTGAAGACCATAGAGGAGATACTTTTTTGCGGGGCATTGAAGGCTGCGGTGGCGGGGAGCGTTCTGGATTTTTCTGTTTTCGCCTACGGCACTTCCTTAAACAGCCTTTCTGTGAGAGAGATGGAAATTTTAGACATCTCGTGCAGCAGGATAATTACCGTCGAAAACAAGGCCAATTACTATGAACTGATAAAGGATGCAAAATCAAAAGGAGATTTCATAGTCTACCTCGGAGGCTTTTACAGCCCATCGAAGAGGTTTTTTCTGGAAAAGCTTTACTCTTTTATTAAGGCGGAAAATAAAAATGTAGAGTTTTATCACTGGGGAGACATAGACTTAGGAGGATTCAAGATTTTTGTGAAATTGAAAGAAATAATAAGAGAGCTAAAACCTCTTTACATGGACGTAGAGACGCTAGAAAAATACAAAGCCTTCGGCGAGCCTTTCAGCCAGGACTATGAAGAAAGGCTGAGGGAGCTCCTTGGAAATCCGGAGTACAGCGAGTTTTACGGCGTCATACAGGAAATGCTGAAACTTGGGATAAGGCTGGAACAGGAGGCTATTTTAGCGTGAAATGTTTTTTAACCAAAGTAATGGAGGATTTTTTTGTTTATTCGTAGAACTAATTATCAAAATTACAAAAACTTATTGTTAATAAAAGATATCGAGATAGATAGGGGGAATTTGTCTATGCTACGTGCTGTTGTAATAGGTCCGAGGGGAAAGATGGGAAGGCTTATAGTAAAATCCCTTTACGAGAGGGAAAATGCTCAGATAATAGGAGCGGTTGCGCCGAAAGGAGCGGATTATGTTGGGAAAGATGTAGGGCTCTTATGCGGATTGGGTAAAGAGATAAATGTGAGGGTGACAGATGACATAGAAAGTGTTATTAAAAAATGCAATTGTATAATTGATTTTACGTTTCCAGCAGTTTCCTTGGAGATACTAAAACACGCTTTATCGCAAAAGAAAGCTTTGGTCTGTGGAACGACGGGCTTTAAAGAAGAAGAAAAAGAGGAGTTTATAAAAGCATCACAGGAGATACCTATAGTTTTTGCGGGGAATACTTCCTTTTTGATAAATCATTTATATAAATTGTTGGAGTATCTTGCCCGTAATGTAGGAGACTATGCTGAAATTGATATAGTAGAGATGCATGACCGCTTCAAAAAGGATGCACCGAGTGGGACTTCGCTTGAAATGCGGGAAGTATTGAAAAAAGTACTTCCTAATAAAAATGTAAATATTCATTCTATTAGAGGAGGAGATGTGCCTAGCACCCATAAAATAATTTTTAATTTATTAGGAGAAAGGTTAGAAATTACCCATCATGCTACTAATTTCCAGTGTTTTGCGGAAGGGGCGGTTAGGGCGGCAGAATATTTACTGTCAAAGAAAAATGGTTTTTATACGATGAAGGAAGTTTTCGGTATAGCTATGTGAAAGTTGAGTTATAAAAACTCGCCGCTTACAATGCGGCATTTTTTTATTTTAAAAGAAAGGAATTTTGCACTTATTTGTAGAAGTATTATAAAAAATTTAAGAGGTAAATATTACCATGAGGTAGGCTACTGGGGTGCTTAAATACCGCCTGCTGGGAATGAGCACTCTTTGAAAAGGCGGAATCCAAATAGCCCAGCCGTCTAAACTGTGATTTTTGTCACAGTTTGGATGAATATGAATGATTCAAATGCTGTCGGCGGTGAAGGAAATAGGCAGATTGGTAATAGAGAGCGAAGGGAGACAGCTTTTAGAGGTACTCGTCGAGGATCCTAACTCAAATGGAAATTATAAGAAAGTTATAGCGATAGTCTTTGAAAAATTAAATGAAGAAATAAAATTTTGCGGAGTCGAACTTGAAGATTATGAAAGTAGCAAGATAATGAAATATCTCTATCGAAGCGGAGCGGCAAATGGAGCCGATCTTACACCTTCAGCAAAGCTTGCGAAGGACCCGGGCGGGACTTTTGACAGGAAGATTTTGGGTTGGTTTTCTATCTTAGATAAAAGAGATATAAAAATTACCGGTGAAGAAAGGGAATTTTTAGCAAGCATTAGAGAACAGCTTGAAAAGAATGCAGAAACCATAAAAAATGAAATTTACAGGATCAGGAATGAGATACCGGGGAAAACTGGAATATTCATTACTCTGAAAATAAAGGAAGGAAACAAGACAAGTTATATAGGGGATTTTGAGGTATTCAAAAAACTACTAATATATCAGGTGAACGAAAAGGACAAAAGATGTGCTGCTTCGAATAAAGTCTGTTCGATATGCGGTGAAAAAAAGCCCGTTGTGATAGGGAATCTGAACACTTACGCCTTTTATACCCTCGACAAACCGGGATATATAACCGGCGGTTTTAGAGAAGACGAGGCATGGAAAAATTTCCCCGTATGTTTTGACTGCAAGCTTGCTTTGGAAGAGGGCAAGAAGTACGTTGAGCAGTATCTGAGCTTCAGTTTTTGCGGCATAAGGTATTATTTGATACCGAAGTTTATAGTTGGGGTTGAAAATGTTTCGGAGGAAATACTCGATATTTTCAGGAGCTCCTCGAAGTTAATTTCTCTGAGAAGCAGGGTGATCAAAAGCATTACACGAGATGAAGAAGATATTTTGTATTATCTCAAAGATGTGAAGGACGTCATAACGGTGAATTTCCTGTTTTTGCAGAAAATGAATGCGGCAGAGAGGATCCTGCTTTTGATTGAGGATGTATTTCCTTCTCGTATCAGAAAGATATTTGATGCTAAAGAGTGCATTGATGAAATTTTTAAGGACGATTTCACCTTCGCTACAGTTAGAAATTTCTTCTCGAAATCAGATCCGAACAAGAAAAACTACGACCTTGACGGGTATTTTCTGGATATTGTTGACAGGATATTCAAAAATCGGCCGGTGAGCTACCATTTCGTATTGCAGTTTATGATGAAGAAAATAAGGAGCGAATTCGTAAATGATAACAATTTTTACCGGGCTGTGAGAGATGGCCTGATGGTTTTGACTTTTTTGGAAAAATTAAAGCTGATAAAAATGGAGGAGAAAAGTATGGAAGAAAGGTTATTCGACGATTTGTTTAAAAAATACGGTTCTGCGTTTGAAACCCCTGTAAAAAGAGGACTCTTCCTTTTGGGAGCTCTTGCAGAACTATTGCTTAGAAAACAATTTAAAGAAAGGGGAGCTAAGCCTTTTATCAAAAGCCTTAAGAGCTTGAAGATGGACGAGAAAGATTTCAAAGCGCTTTTGCCCAAAATCCAGAATAAGCTCGAAGAGTACGATTCATTTGACAAGGGGAAGAGGATGCTGGCGAAGGAGATATCGCATTATCTTCTTTCTGAAAAGGAAGGTTGGAATATGTCGGTTGATGAAATGAATTTTTACTTTGCTGCCGGCATGAATTTGGTAGATGAGGTCGCAAAGATAATTTATCCGGAGGAAAAGCCGGAAGAAATATCAGTTCAGCAATAAAAATTTGTTAGGGAGGTATATTTAAAAATGGCGTGCATAAAAAACAGGTCGGAAATACTCTTTCTTTATGATGTAACTGATGCTAATCCAAACGGAGATCCTGTCGATGAGAACAAACCGAGGATAGATGAGGAAACAGGGGTAAATATAGTAACCGATGTCCGCTTGAAGAGGACTGTCAGGGATTATCTTTATTATTACAAGAACCTGGATGTATTCGTTTTGGAATTGAGGGACGATAAGGGCAATTTGAAGACGAAAGAAGACAGGCTGGCTGATTTCAAAGACAACGAAGAGATTATTAAAAAGTGCATCGACGTGAGGCTTTTTGGTGCTACTACGGCAGTGAAGGATAAGACGATGACCGTGACGGGCCCCGTCCAGTTCAAATACGGAAGGTCTTTGCACAGAGTAAACGTCATGTACGTAAAAGGCACAACTGTAATGCCCTCAGGTCAGGACAAAAAACAGGGGACCTTTACAGAAAAATACATCCTTCCGTATTCGCTCATAGCTTTTTACGGTATCGTAAATGAAAATGCTGCGGCAAATCAGGGGATTGATTTAACGGAAGAGGATGTTATGTACCTCCTGGAAGGGCTTTGGAACGGGACGAAAAACCTCATGTCAACTTCAAAAGCCGGCCAGATGCCGCGTTTACTGCTTCAAGTAGTATATAAAGAGAAAAATTTCCATATAGGAGAGCTGGATAAGAGGATAAAGTTTGTCAGTGAAAAGAACGATGAAGAGATAAGGGATATAAAAGATGGCGTGCTAGATATAACAGAGCTGGTTGTTGCGCTGAATAGACACAAGGATACTATAGATAGAATTAATTATAAAGTTGATGAACGGCTGGTTCTATCAATGGACGGGAAGGCAATATCCATAAAAGAAGCATTGAGCGGTTTTGATTTGAACGAACTATCATTTTAAGGGGAATTGTTGTCATGAAGGTAATTGTCTTTGACGTTTTCGGGGATTTTGCCCACTTTAAAAAATTTTATACTACGTCATCGCCTCTGACGTTTTCTTTTCCTCCTCCGCCCACAGTCAGAGGGATGCTTGGAGCTATAGCTGGTATCGATAAAAAAGAATATCTTGATTGCTTTTCCCATAAAAAGTGCAGAGTTGCAATTAGAATTCTCGCGCCTGTGAAAAAGATAAGGATGGGCATAAATCACGTAAATACCAAGGGGAATTTTTGGATTCCGGTAAAGAAGGGAACTCACGAGGCTAGAACGCAAATACGCACGGAATTTTTGAAAAATCCTTCTTACAGGTTTTATGTGCACCATGAAGATGCGGATATTTTCAAAAAGCTTGTTGAAAATGTTAAATCTCATAAAACCGTTTATACGCTTTCATTGGGCCTTAGCGAGCTCCTGGCAGATTTCAGGTATGTGGGGATGTTTGATTTTGTCGAGCGTTTCAACGAAGAAGGGGAAATAGTAACGGTAGTACCGGTTGATGCACTGGAGGATTACGGGATTGTTTTCGAAGAAGGGAAACAATATTTTAAAGAGAGGATACCAGTCGAAATGACCTCCGAGCGCGTAGTGGAAAGATACGAAGACGTAATTTTCGAAGTCCAGGGCAAGTCGATCTATGCATGCACCCGTGTTTGCTGGGAGGCTGAAAATGGTGAACGAATCATCTTTTTCTGAATTCTATTCGCATCCGGGGAAGCCTTTGGAAGAACACCTCATAAATGTGGCGAATTTAGCGGAAAAGAATCTCAAGCAATGTCCTTCGGATATTTTTAAAGAAATTGAAAGAGATCTTTTGTTTAAGATTGTTCGGATTTCTGCTCTTTGCCATGATATTGGAAAAGCCACGAGTTATTTTCAAACTTATCTTTTTGCCTCAGAGGAGAAAAGAGCAAAGCTGAAAGCTATGAAAGAAACCAACCATGGTTTGCTCTCGGCTGTCGCTGCTTTTTTTGTAGCGAAAAAAGAATTGGAGAATAGCTTTTTACCTTTTGTTGCTTTTTTGGCGGTAAAGAAACATCATGGCGATTTTGAAGATGTAATCGATGAAGCGACAGTTGAAGAAAAGGATATAGAGGTTTTGCTGAAACAGGTAGACAGCATAGAAGAAGGAAAGTTAGAAATTCTCAGTGCAAGGTTAGAAGAAGCAGGGCTTGGTCAGAAAATAACAGCTAATGTTCTCAGAGGATGGGTACAATCTCTGCCGAATGAACTGGGGGTGGTCAGAAGGAAGTTAAGAAGGCTGGAGCGACAGCAAAGTATTAACCCATACCTTTTGACAAATTTCTTATTTTCATTACTTATTGATGCCGATAAAAGCGAAGTTACAACGGGCAGAATCATAGAGAGAACTGACGGAAAGTTAGGTTATTATCTTGTTGATAAATACAAGAGTGCAATGAATGCCGAAGATAATTATCTGAATAGATTGCGGGAAAAGGCATATCAAGAAGTCATCGAAAAAGACCTGGATTTGGAAAGCAGGCTGATATCTATTAATCTACCGACAGGGCTCGGCAAAACCCTGACATCGCTAGCTTTCGCGCTGAAATTGAGAAAAGAAATATTAAGCGAAAAAGGATATATCCCTCGAATTATATACTGCCTGCCCTTCCTTAGCATTATTGAACAAAATGCGGAGCAGATTGAAAAAGTTCTCAGAGCTAATGGTTTTGAAGTTGATACCAGTTTGCTGTTAAAGCACCATCACCTTTCGGAAGTGTATTACAAAAAAGAAGAAATAGAGTTCGAGCCGGATCATGCGAAAATACTCATCGAAGGCTGGAATTCTGAAATTATCGTTACGACTTTTGTCCAACTGTTTTATGCACTTCTTTCTAACAAGAACAAAGACCTGAGAAAATTCCACCGACTGGCGGGGAGCATAATCATTCTTGATGAAGTTCAATCAATCCCATCTAATTACTGGCTCCTGGTGAGGGAAATTTTGAAAGAACTGACAGAACAACTTAATTGTTACGTTGTATTCGTTACAGCTACAGAACCTCTTATTTTTTCTAGAAGTGAAATGATTCCTTTGGTAGACAGAAATTTCTATTTCGAGAAGATGGAAAGGGTAATTGTAAGGCCTCGGCTGGAAAAAGACATAACGCTTGAAGAATTTGCGGAAAGTCTGGATATAGAGGACGGAAAGAGTTATCTCTTTATACTTAACACGATAAATTCGGCAAAGAACTTTTACAATTTGCTTAAGGAAAGAATCGGGAATGAAGAGATGATCTACCTTTCGGCGCATGTCGTTCCCTATGAAAGGTTATGCAGGATAAAAAAGATGAAGGAAAGGAAGGTAAAATTTGCGGTTACCACGCAGGTAGTGGAAGCCGGTGTGGATATAGACTTTGACGTTGTCTACAGAGACTTAGCGCCTCTTGATTCGATAAATCAAGCTGCCGGAAGGTGCAACAGGAACTGGTCGGGTAAAGGGGAGGTAATCGTAGTTTCGCTAAGGGACGAGAGAAGGCTTTATTCGTCGTACATATACGATCCGGTGCTCTTAGATGTAACGCGAAGAATTTTGGAGAGGTACAGGGTAATAGAAGAGAAGAAATTTCTGAAAATTATAGAAGATTATTACCGGGAAGTTCAGGAGAGGAAGTCCGGTGATAAATCCAGGGAGCTTTTGGAGGCAGTATATAAAATGAAGTATGACAGCACGGATGAAACCGCGGGCATAGCGGATTTTAAATTGATCGAAGAAGACTATCCCAGACTGGATGTCTTTATCGAATTAAATGAAGAGGCTAATGAGATATGGAAAAATTACCTCCGTATAAAAGAAATAAAAAATTTGCTAGAAAGAAGGAGAGAATTCAACAAAATAAAGGCTGATTTTTACAAGTATATCGTCTCAATTCCCCTAAAAATAGATAACCTTCCGCCGGAGGTAGCAGGATTCCGGTATGTCGGCAACAATGTGCTCCGAGAATACTATGACGAAAATACCGGGTTTATATGCGAAGGGGTGGTAGCCTTGTGGTAATGCAAATAAACGGCACTTTAATTCAGAGCTATACAATTTGCAAAAGGCAGATCTGGCTTATGGCACATCAGATAATACCTGATCAAGAACATCCTTACATAGAGATAGGCCGTTTAATAGATGAAGAAAGTTACGGGAGAGACAGGAAGAAAATCAATTTAGAAAATGTAGTTATTGATCTTATCAGGTCCGATGGAGAAGATATAATCGTCGGAGAAGTCAAGAAAAGTTCTAGAGTCGAGGAAAGTGCAAGGCTTCAGTTGGCCTTTTATCTGTATAAGTTGAAGGAAAAAGGGATAAAAGCAAAAGGTTTACTTCTTTTTCCAGACGAGAGGAAAAAGCTAGCGGTTGAACTTACTCCGGAGTTAGAAGAAGAACTTGAAAAGATTTTTAGGGATATAGAGAGGATTGTTTTAAAAGAAAATCCTCCACCCTTTAAAAAAACAGGGTATTGTAAAAACTGCGGGTACAGGGAGTTTTGTATGTCATGAAAAAGCCGATTTATATTTTTTCAAGCGGAGAACTGAAGAGAAAAGATAATACTATTTACTTTGAAAATGAAGAAGGACAAAAATTCATTCCAGTAGAAAATACGAGCGCGATATATGTCTTCGGTGAAGTCAATGTTAACAAGCGCTTTCTAGAATTTTTAACGCAGTCGGGAATTATCCTGCATTTCTTCAATCGATATGATTATTATGTTGGCACCTTCTATCCTCGAGAACATTTGAATTCCGGTTACTTGATATTGAAACAGGCTCAGCACTACCTTGATCCGGAGAAAAGGCTGAAGATAGCAAGAGAATTCGTCGTTGGGGCCTCGAAAAACATCCAGCAGGTAATCAGGTATTACATGAACCGTGGAAAGCAGCTTTCGGAAGTAGATGATGCTATTAAAAAACTTGATGAGAAAATAGAAAAGTGTTTGAATATAGAAGAACTCATGGCTGTTGAAGGCAATATCAGGGACAGCTATTACAGAGCTTTTGACGTAATTTTAGGGAAACAAGAATTTAGCTTTGACCACAGGAGCAGGAGGCCGCCGGAGAATTATCTAAATACGTTGATAAGTTTCGGAAATTCTCTTTTGTACACAGTAGTACTAAGTGAGATATATAAAACTCATCTAGATCCGCGCATAGGATTTCTGCATGCGACTAATTTCAGAAGGTTTACATTAAATCTAGATGTTTCGGAAGTATTTAAGCCCATAATCGTTGACAGGGTAATATTTACCCTGGTAGGGAAGAATATGATAACAAAGGAACATTTCGAAAAAAGCATGCATGGGATTGTACTAAAAGAAAAGGGTATGAAAATCTTTGTAGAAGAGTTTGAAAATAAATTGTCAACAACATTTAACCACAGTAGATTGGGTAAAAATGTCTCTTACCGCCGACTTATAAGGTTGGAACTATATAAACTGGAAAAACACTTAATTGATGAGGAAGAGTATAAGGCATTTGTTGCTAGATGGTAACTAATTTTGCAAAAAATACGTATATAGGAGTGGATTATGTTTCTGATTTTGGTATATGATGTTGGAGAAAAAAGAGTGGGAAAAGTATTGAAAATTTGCAGGAAGTATCTTAATTGGGTGCAGAATTCCGTCCTTGAAGGTGAAATAACTGAAGCAGCTTTGAGGAGATTAAAACTTGAGCTTAAAAGGGCTATAGATGAAAAAGAGGATTCGGTAATTTTCTATATCTTGCGAACGACAAAATACTCCGAAAGAGAAATTTTAGGTGTAAAAAAAGGTGGAGATGAAGTGATTATTTAAGATGTCGTCGACCTCTAATAATGCAAAAACCCCCGGGGATCGACGACAGAGCAAAAATGCTAATATTGATAGAATTTATGCGGGGGAGAAGGATTTTATGTGTTTTTGTCGAATTATTTATTGAAAATTAACACAATCTACTTTCTCTTTAAATCTTTTATTTTTTAACCATTTTACGGGTTTTTAGCCTACCTATGAGGGATTGAAACAAGTATTATTCCT
>NZ_FRCR01000021.1:26745-27661 GCF_900142995.1 Caldanaerovirga acetigignens
ATACAAAAAAGTTTTTAGCCTACCTATGAGGGATTGAAACAGCGGAAGAACTGTTACAACTTGCCGAGGCTGGTGTGTTTTTAGCCTACCTATGAGGGATTGAAACCGTTGATTTGATTATTACTCACAAGGAGGGATAAGGTTTTTAGCCTACCTATGAGGGATTGAAACATTTTACTGTGCAGGTAGAGGATAGCAACGTGCCGCCGTTTTTAGCCTACCTATGAGGGATTGAAACTCCGTTAACTTCCTTTGCCAAGCCTTATTTGCCGGACGTTTTTAGCCTACCTATGAGGGATTGAAACCCTGCACGATTGGTTCAGGGTAGGAAACAATCGCCTGTTTTTAGCCTACCTATGAGGGATTGAAACTAAACTCTTGTATTTCTTTTTCGTCGTTGCTTTCGAGTTTTTAGCCTACCTATGAGGGATTGAAACTTCGTAGAGCTTGTTCAATATCTACAATCGGGACTCGTTTTTAGCCTACCTATGAGGGATTGAAACAAATCTGTTAAAATTAAAAAAAATGAAAGGTTCGTAGTTTTTAGCCTACCTATGAGGGATTGAAACTAACCTCGCCAAACTTTTCTGTAAACATAGTTTAAAGGTTTTTAGCCTACCTATGAGGGATTGAAACCGATAACGTCCTTTATTTTTCTTTCCAGGAGTGCCCGGTTTTTAGCCTACCTATGAGGGATTGAAACCAGGGTATTTCGACAAGACCGAACAGACTGATATATGTTTTTAGCCTACCTATGAGGGATTGAAACTTTTTTGACACGCTTTTTTGCAACATGATAATATCCTCGTTTTTAGCCTACCTATGAGGGATTGAAACAACCACGTTCAATAGTAAGCAATTGTTTAACAACCGAGTTTTTAGCCTACCTATGAGGGATTGAAACTTTTTATTGCAT
>NZ_FRCR01000022.1 GCF_900142995.1 Caldanaerovirga acetigignens
TTAAGCCCGTCCTCCAAAAGCGTCCTGTAGCAGAGTTCCGCAAGAGCCATGGCAGCCTTCGTGCTCTGCCCGCCCGACAATGCTTTGGCATTCGAGCGCATACAAGCCCGGGCTTCAAAATAAGTGGCTAAGGCATCGCCCATGCCAGCTACTAAGAGTCTTGCCGGAGCTTTTGCTATCATCCCGGTATCTACCAGGACCACATCGGGATTTTGGGGAAGGAATAAGTACTTGCTGAAAACTCCTTCGTCGGTATATATGACGGAAAGCGCGCTGCACGGCGCATCGGTAGATGCAACGGTGGGCACAATCACAACAGGCCTTGACAAAAAATAAGCCACCGCTTTCGCTGTATCGAGGACCTTTCCGCCGCCTATTCCCACAATCACTTCCGAACCTTGCTGTTCGGCTAAAGCTTTTAGCCTGTTTATCTCATTTTCCGAACATTCCCCGTTGAATGGCTCAAAAGTGAGTTTTACCTTTTCGCCCGCGAAGCTTTCCTCTATTGTCGGTCTTGTCCTTTTGATGCCGTTTTCGCTGGCTATGATGAAAAATGAACTCCCCAGCTTCATCGTATGCTCTTTAATGTGCTTTAAAACCCCATTCCCCTGGACGTATTTGCCAGGGCCTATAATTGCCCTTATCATGGCAACCCCTCCTTTGTTAATATTTTATCATATAATGAAATATTTCACAAGATGTCGGGATAGAAATTACTTTTTTTAACCAATTTTCTTATATTTCCTTTCCAATTTTTCTATAAAATTCATAGCTTCATCATATCTATCAAATAAATGAGGTTTCAGATTTCTTATCTTTTCCTGAATTTCTTCGCGGTTATAACCCATTTCCATTAAATAAATAATTGTACTGATGAGTTCTAAAAAAGATGGTTCCTGTTCATTAAGCTCTCTAATAAGATCGGTTTTCTCGGGGAAAACGGCACTTACCATTTTATTATTCTCCAGATAACTTATCAGTTTTTCAGCCTTTTCTTTGTTAGCAGAAAAATATATGTTCCACCAGAAATATTTTCTATTAGCAAGCCAGATTCAACCATCATATCTATATCGTTCTGCAACTCTTGAGAATAAGGTCCAAACAGGTGATATACATATCTTTGTTCAAAGGGAAAACCAAAGGCTTGGAGGATCTGGACAATTTTTTGGAATTTTTTTCTTCCATAAATTAAATTCACACTTGACACCAATTTCAAGATGCTGTAAATGTTTTCATACATTTTTTCTCCGCACTCCCTTTAATATTTTTTCTACATCTTCTTTCAACTCAGCAGGAAAGTATATTCTCCTCTGGAGATAGTTTTTATTCCTTATTGCATCTATAATGTCAGATTTTCTTGAAAGCTCTTCGTAGTTAAATTCATCATCAAAGAAAAATATATGTTTATCCACTTCATTGATCTCATCCTCACCGTTATGTTTCTTACTCGACCGATGTAAGACAACATCTTGGCCATCATGTTTCTTACTAAACCGATGCACGACATAACTGTCTTCATAAGGTAAAGTCGATGTTGTATCTTCACCAATATAGTATTTTGGATCATACCCTTTTTCCCTAGCCTTTTTATATAACTCATTTATCTTTTCGAAAAACGTTAAGCCAAAATCTTCATCATCTATTTCAATACATTTAAATAAACGCCTATTTAAAATTCGTTGAGCAAGATCCTTTAAAATTCTGTCAATTTCACTATAGGCAAGACGGTTTATAATTGAAAAAACGACATAATCATCTAAACTCAAATATTCATCATTCGAAGATCAAAACCTATTTCAGTTTGATTTTCAACCATTCCTATTCTTAACGAGTGTAGTAACCATTCAAGATCGAATCTCCCATAAGATACTCCCGTCATTAAACTATCTCTCAAAAGGTAGTCAATCCTATCCACATCTAATTGGCTGCTAATAATTTTGGTTATATGCTGGGGTCTAAATACTTTCGTTATAACATCTCTAACTTGACGTGGCAACCCCTCATCATAAGCCGCAAGGACTCTGTGAACTTCTGTAGTTTCATACATTATAATTCGATTACTCCACTTTTCATGCTTTATCGAAGAAAATCTTTCTACTACATGCGAAAAAGGCCCGTTACCTATATCGTGCAGCAATGCAGAACATAATATTACATTTCTGTACTTTTCCATTTCATCTATCAATTCTTGGGAAACTGAACGATTTTTATTTTCTCTCATTATTTCTATAATCCTCTTTGCCAAGTGGGTAGTACCTAATGAGTGAGAGAATCTAGAATGTTCAGCTCCGTGGAATGTAAACCAGCTAAATCCAAGCTAAGTTGGCCATTACCAGAAGGCAGGAATTCACATTGGGTGATTGTATTTTGCCCGGAAAAAAGTCGCCTCATCGCATTTTTCCAGGAAATAACCCAGGAAATCGAGGGGGCAAAAGCCTTAAGCGAAAGATAAAAGAACTTTACAAAGAGGTGGAAACGATTTTCAACGCACCCAGGTACTATGTTTCTGGTACGCTCGCCATAGGAAGAATAGCCCACAACTCTCCCGAATTTGCGTCCATCACTAAATACATCCTCCACCACCATCAACTGGAATTTTTTTGCACAATCATTGGAAGTGTTCCATTGCAGTATAATTTCGAAATTTGACCTCTGGCTTTATTTCCGGCCAAAGTCAGGTTTTTTATTTTAAATTGGCAATATTTTAAACCAACCGTTGATTTTTTATAAATATTGTGTTATAAATAAACATAACAATTTATAAGCGGAGATATTATATGCAATTATAAATAAATAAAATAAAAAAGAAAAGGAGGATGACTATGAAATTTTCAAAAACGCTGGCGTTAATTGCGATCCTGCTCATCGTCGTCCTTACTGCGGCAGGCTGCGGGCAAAGCTCATCCCAAAACCAGCAGCAAGGACAGCAGTCGGCGGGGGGCGGTGAAACCATCAAAATCGGCACCTTAGGGCCACTTACTGGCAATCTCGCTACATACGGCGTCAGCACCAAAAACGGAGTGGAAATAGCCGTGGATGAAATCAACAACGCCGGAGGCATCGACGGCAAAAAGGTCGAAATAATTTCCGAAGATACCCGGGGCGACCAGACCGAAGCCGCCAACGCGGTAACAAAACTGATACAGCAGGACAAGGTAATTGCCATCGTCGGCGGAGTTATAAGCTCCGAGACCATGACCGCAGGTCCCATAGCCAACGATGCTAAAGTCGTTATGATCACTTCCTCCTCCACAGCAAAGGGTATTCCCGAGATAGGCGACTATATCTTCAGGAACTGCCTGTCCGATGAGGTCCAGGCGACCCAGCTTGCCGAATACGCAGCAAAGGAAATGGGCCTCAAAAAATTCGCCATAATGTACACCAACAACGACTACGGCCTTTCCCTGAAAAACGCCTTTGAACAGAAGGCCAAAGAGCTCGCAAGCGTAGTCGACGTCGAAACTTACAACGACGGCGAAAGCGACTTCAGGGCCCAGCTCACCAAAATAAAAAGCTTCAACCCCGACGCCCTCTACATAGCCGGATACTACACCGAAGCCGCAAAAATCGCGCAGCAGGCCAAGGAGCAAGGCTTGAACGTCCAGATTCTCGGGGCTGATGGTTTTTATTCGCCCAAGCTCATCGAACTCGGCGGCAGTTCCGTTGAAGGGGCGGTATTCACAGCAGGTTTCTTCCCGGACGACCCGTCTGAGGAAGTGCAGAACTTCGTAAAGGCCTATAAAGAAAAGTTCAACGCCGAGCCCGATATGTTCGCCGCCCAGGCTTATGACGCCGCCAAAATCCTGCTAACAGCCATAAAGAACGCAAAAGGCCAGGGGGCAGAAGCCCTACAGGCCGAAATGGCCAAGATAAAGGACTTCCCGGGCATTACCGGCATCACCTCTTTCACCAAAGAAGGCGACGCTGTAAAAGAAGTTCTGATTTTGAAGGTGGAAAACGGCAAGTTCGTCAAGATCCGCTAATTAAAACGGCTATAAAGGCAAAGTCAATGGGTGTAATAGCCCATTGACTTTGCCTTTTAGAAAGGAAGGGAGCCATGTTCGCCGAACAAATTCTAAACGGACTGACTCTTGGAAGCACTTACGCCTTGATAGCACTGGGATACACCATGGTCTACGGCATTCTGGAGCTCATAAACTTTGCCCACAGCGAAATATACATGACAGGTGCATTCATCGGCCTCGTTATGGTAACGGCATATAAATTCCCCTTTCCTCTTGCGCTTATCATCGCCATGGCCGGCTCTTGCCTCTTAGGGGTAACGATTGAAAAAGTTGCTTACAAACCCCTCAGGAAAGCGACCAGAATAGCCCCTTTGATAAGCGCCATAGGTGTTTCCATATTCCTTCAAAATGCTGCCTTGATACTCGCCGGGCCCCAAGTTCGGGCATTCCCGGTTAATTTCAAATCCGCCTCGATTAAGCTAGGCCAATCCATGCAGATGTCTTCGCTTCAGCTCTTGATCCTCCTCATTTCCATAATTTTGATGGCAGGTCTTCATTTCCTGATACACAAAACCAAACTGGGTCAGGCCATGCGTGCCACCGCTCAGGATAAAGAAGCCGCCCAGTTGATGGGCATAAAAATAGACCGGGTGATTTCCTTCACTTTCGCCATCGGTTCTGCCCTGGGCGGCGCTGCCGGAGTCCTCGTCGGCGTCTATTTCAATTCGGTAGACCCTATGATGGGCTTTTTCCCCGGACTCAAAGGCTTCGTGGCCGCAGTGCTCGGCGGCATAGGCAATATCCCTGGAGCCATGCTCGGAGGCCTGATACTGGGAATTGTGGAGGTATTAGGCGCAGTCTACATGTCCCGCTACAAGGATGCGATTGCTTTTGCAATGCTGATCATAATACTCCTCGTAAAACCGACGGGCCTTTTAGGCCGAAAACTCCAGGAGAAAGTGTAGGTGGAGCAAGTGAACAGCTACTACGTCCAGATACTTACGGTGACGGGAATAAACATAATACTAGCTGTGAGCCTGAACCTTGTCACCGGCTTTACCGGTCAACTTTCGCTCTGCCATGCCACATTCATGGGAATAGGCGCCTACACGGCGACGCTCGCCGCACTAAAGCTCGGCATCCCTTTCGCGGCGGCGCTTATCCTGGGCGCCTTATCCGCGGCATTCTTCGGATTTATCATCGGAGTCCCGACCCTTCGGCTGAAAGGTGATTACCTGGCAATAGCCACTTTAGGCTTTGGCGAAATCATGAAAAACATCCTCCTTAATCTGGAGATAACCGGAGGTCCCATGGGACTCAGGGGCATCCCGAAGGTCACAAACGTTTACGTCGTATATTTGTGCGTCGCGTTGGTCATCTTTTCTCTCAACAGGATAATGCATTCTAGAGTTGGGAAATCCTTTATCGCAATAAGGGAAGATGAACTGGCGGCAGAAGCGATGGGAATAAACACCCCAAATTTCAAGATACTGGCTTTTGTCGTAGGAGCTTTCTATGCCGGTCTGGCCGGCGGCCTTTACGCCTTCTTCTTTCGCTACATCAACCCTAACAACTTCGGATTTATGAAGTCAATAGAGATTTTGAGCATGGTAGTGCTTGGCGGTTTGGGCAATACTTACGGTGCAGTGCTGGGCGCAGCGATAATAACCGTGTTGCCGGAATTCTTAAGGTCTGTTTCTCCCGTCATCGCCCAGTACCGCATGGTGTTTTACGGGATACTTCTCGTCGCCATGATGATATGGAGGCCCCAGGGGGTAATGGGCGAAAACAAGGCGATGAAAAGAAGGAGGCAGGCAGCATGACTCTCCTTGAAGGGAAAAACCTTACCATGGTATTCGGAGGACTTACTGCCCTCGACTCCGTAGATATTCACATAAACAAAGGAGAAATTCTAGGCCTTATAGGTCCTAACGGCGCTGGAAAGACCACGCTTTTTAACCTGCTCACAGGCGTCTACTCGCCCTCCCGGGGCAGTATCTACTTTAAAGAGAGGGAAATAAAGAATCTAAAGCCCTATCAGATAACGAGGCTAGGCATTGCGCGGACATTCCAGAATATAAGGCTTTTCGGCGAAATGAGCGTTCTTGACAATGTTATAATAGGGCAGCACTGCCGCACCAAAACCGGAGTCTTTGGCGCTATTTTCCGTCCCCCTGCCGTCCGAGAGGAGGAAAAAAGGGTGAAGGAAAAGGCCATGGAAATCCTGGAATTCGTCGGTCTTGACGATGCGGCAAAAGAAAAGGCTAAAAACCTCCCTTACGGCAAGCAGAGGAAGCTGGAAATGGCAAGGGCATTGGCCACAGAACCGGAGCTGATACTTTTAGATGAACCAGCCGCCGGGATGAACCCTCAGGAAACCAACGAACTCATCGAACTAATACAAAAGGTCAATGACGCGGGGAAGACCGTACTGCTCATCGAACACGACATGAAACTGGTGATGGGAATCTGCCGGAGGATAGTGGTCCTCGACTACGGCAAAAAAATCGCCGACGGCACGCCCGAGGAAGTGAAAAACGATGAGAACGTTCTCAAAGCATACCTGGGTGCCGCCCTGGACAAGGAGGTAAAATAAATTGCTGAGACTCGAAAACGTAACCGCCCACTACGGAACGATCCAGGCATTGAAGGGCGTTTCGATAAACGTAAGCGAAGGCGAAATAGTAACAGTAATAGGTGCAAACGGAGCGGGGAAAACCACGCTCTTAAAGACTTTATGCGGCCTCGTTAGCGCCACCTCCGGAAAGGTGTACTTTTACGACAAAGATATAACCAACCTTCCCACATCCGACATCGTAGCAGCAGGCATTGTCATGGTTCCGGAAGGCAGAAGGATTTTCCCGCGAATGACCGTCCTGGAAAACCTGCAGCTCGGCGGTTACCTCAACAGGAACAAAAGCGAAACGAAGGCAAATATGGAAAGGGTTTTCGAACTTTTCCCGATACTTAAAGACCGCCTCCACCAGATCGCCGGGACGCTGTCCGGCGGCGAACAGCAGATGCTCGCAATAGGGCGTGCCCTCATGTCGCGCCCCAAGCTCCTGCTTTTGGACGAACCTTCCATGGGCCTTGCCCCAAAGATAGTCCTCAGCATCTTCGACATCATCCGCCAGATAAACCGCGAAGGGACCACGATACTTCTGGTGGAGCAGAACGCCCAGATGGCCCTTTCCACCGCCCACAAGGCCTACGTGCTGGAAACGGGCAGGGTCGTGATGGAAGACACCGCCGAAAAATTGCTTCACAATGAACAGGTAAGGAAGGCGTACCTCGGGGAAGCATAGTAATAAAAAAGAGCCGCGAAATAAACGCGGCTTTTTACTATACTTAATCAGCTTAATTTGCCTGCAGCTTTTACCCTTATCCTTACGGCATTTCCGGGCAGGTACGCCAATGGGATATCCTCTACTTGAACAATCTCTACCGTTGAAGGATCTGCCCCTGCTTTTATGGCCTCATCTTTCGCCCTTTCCTTTGCTATTTTTAGAGCTTCTTCTCTGCTTATCTCGGACAATGAAAATATGCTGTCAATCTCTCCGCTCACCTGAGCAATCGCTGCCCCAAGAGCATTGGCGACTCCGAAATTGTTCGGCCTTATTATTTCGCTCACTCCGGGAATTTCGCTCCCGACTATAATGCTTCCTCCGCCGACCAGCACGAGAGGCTGGGGATTCTTGCTTATCTTCATTTTATCAACGGCTTCTATTATCATTTTCTGCATTTTGTCGTAAGCTTTTCTTGCAAAATCAATGGAAAGGCCCCTAACCTTACTTTCATCCCCTACCTGGGCAAACCCGAGGCGGACTACAACGTCGGTAGCAGTGATCGTATTTCCGCCGAAGACAAGGGCTTCTTCAGTTATCCTGTACCCTACGCTATCAGGACCTATCTTGATATCCCCGCCCTCTTCGCGGATTATGGTGCTACCACCAAGGGCTATCGAGATAAGGTCAGGCATCCTGAAGTTAGTCCTTACACCTCCGATTTCGACAGCAATGGATGATTCCCTCGGAAATCCCTGCGTTATCACGCCTACATCGCTGGTAGTGCCGCCGACGTCTAGCACTAAGGCGTTTTCCAGCTTGCTCAGGAACGCCGCCCCCCTTATGCTGTTTGTGGGGCCACAGGCAATCGTGAGAATAGGGTAGCGCATAGCATAATCTATGGACATCAGCGTCCCGTCGTTCTGACAAAAGTAGACCTTGGCTTCCGTAATTCCCTCCTTTTCTAAAGCCGATTTAAAGCCTTCTGCGGTGGTTCTTGCAACTTCAACCAATGCCGCATTTAACACCGTCGCATTTTCCCTCTCAAGAAGGCCAAGAGAACTAATCTCGTGTGAAAGAGATATGGATATATCCCCGACAGTCTTTTTGAGGATTTCTTTTACCCTTAATTCATGACTTCTGTTTACAGGAGAAAATACGGAAGTCACCGCCACGCTATTGATGCTGTCTCTTTTTATTTCCTCTGCTATTTTGTAAAGCGCCTCTTCCTCCAGAGGGCCTATTTCTCTCCCGTCGTATTCATGCCCCCCCTGTATCAGATAATAGTGCCTTCCTATTGCTTCAACAAGGTCATCAGGCCACCCCACAAGAGGGTGTATCGCCGCAGTGGCAGGATACCCTATCCTTATTATCGCTGTCTTGCATAGCCTTTTCCTCTCCGCTATGGCATTCGTAGCATGGGTAGTGCCGAGCATAGCATACTTTATATTTTTTCGGTCAATTTTACTTTTTTCTAAAACCCTGTTCATAGCTTCAAATATGCCGCTTGACACATCTTTTGTGGTAGGTACTTTTACGCTTTCTATAATTTCCAGATTTTCATCTACCAACACGGCATCAGTATTCGTGCCGCCCACATCTATGCCAATTCGGTACTCCAATTTATCACACCTCCTATAAACAGTTCAGTTCTTCTACCGGCACGTATTCTACATCATACCCAAAATACCGCGGCCCCACCGTCTGTATCCCTTTTTCGCTCCTCCACTTTTCATCACAAGGCAATCCTAAAACAAATGCCCTCTGCCCGTACCGCAGGCCTTCGGTGGTAATGGGTATACCTGTGTGGGCATCCACAACGCAAATCAAATCAGGTACAGTAGCCACTATCTTTCCGTTCCTACGTGCTATCAAATTTTCGTTCTGGAAATTAATTTCGAGTTTTTCACCCTTAAATTCATCTATCCCATCCAGGTATGCCTCACCCCTTACAAAGCCGCCTGATGTTTTTCTCACCACATCTGATATTTTCCCTTTAAAAAGAGGTATCCCTCCTGTCGCATTTATTATAGCCTCGATGGGGTCATCGCCATTTTTGTGGGCTCTCCTTATCACCTTTCCTATCTGAGCAGAATACGAAACTATGTCTCTTATGCCTGCCTCTTTCACCTGTCTTCCCGTCATCGGATAAATAGCTATCATCACCGAGCCTCCCATTACAACGGTGGCGTTTCTTGCGAGGCTTTCCGTCCAAAAATTGTTTACCGTCTTCAGAAGAATCGAGTTTCCTTTTTCATCAGCGAGCACCATAGGAGTCGCAGGTATCCCGAAAAGGTGGTAAGTCACCATCTGAAGTTCGGGAAAAGCCCTCCCCATGCCATCCACGTCCACAAGGGGAACACCTTTTTCAGCCGCCACCATTATGGGGATCATCGAGTTAACTCCTCCTGCTTCTATGGGAAGTACCGCATATACCTCTTTACCCAGAAAACTCTGGAGGCTTTCAAATGCATTGAAAATTTCCCGGCCTGAAGGGATTTTCTCCACAAGAACCGTCGGAGCCCCCATCATCGCAACGGGAACGACTAAAGCTTCGTCTGGGATTTCTTCTACGTCAATCAATCTCACAGGGCCTTTATTTTTTATAGACTGAATCGCCATAAGCTTTCCTATGTGGGGGTCGCCACCTCCCCCTGTTCCGAGCAAGGCAGCGCCCACCGCAATATCTTCCAAATCCTGCAAATCTATGAATTTCAGTTTTTCAACGGCCCTCTTCATGGTTCTATACCCCCCTGCGATTAGGTGCACTGTTTTTTGAAAAAGATTTTGACATACCGTATAGAACGAGGTAGGAAATTATCGCAACCACAATTCCGTTTATAGCCGAGATCCCAACCTTGACAAAAAGAGCGGCGATAAATCCTAGCGCCCAAGATATTATCCCGGCCCAGTTGATTTCGCTGATTTCCGACTCCCACAACTTCTTATCGCCTTTTTTCATTATCCAATAATCGGCAATCATGCTGCCTGCTATTGGAGGTATGCCGGCAGTAAGGAGTATCAGGAAAGAAGTAAAGTAATTCAAAATGCCCATAACAGCAAGCAATGTGCCTATTGCCCCTGCTAAGAAGGTCATGAGCGGCCTTAACTCGTTCTTCATTTTAAATAGGTTAACTATCGCAAGGCCTCCAGAATATGCATTGACCGTATTAGTCGTCCAGGTAGCCAAAACAAGGATGATCGCTCCGACAAAACCGAGGCCTATTTTCGTTACCGCTATTGTTATGTCGTAAGTGCCTCCCACTACCGTGAGAAGTGCTCCGACTACCAGAAGGAAGATGCCAGTCGGAAGTACTCCAATGAAACCGGAAAGCACAGCATCCTTTCTGTATCTCGCGTATCTTGAAAAATCTGGCGCAATTACTCCTCCGACGGCAAATCCGCCTACCGAAAGACCTATAGCGTAACTCCAAGAAAAATTGTCCTTTGGAACATAATTGATGACATTAGTCATCCCGTATGAGGAAATCACTTTTATTAATCCCCATATTGAAAGTATGATCAAGGACGGAATGGCGATATAATTCAAATATTCTAAGGCCCTGTACCCGTAAACAGCAGTTGTGAGCATTATTATGCCCCAAATAAGTCCGCTCAACCAGACTGGAACATTTAGACCAAGCCAAAGGTTTAGAATCTGAGAAAACGCAGAACCTGCCACGTTGGCCTGAACCCCGAACCACCCTATCGTCGATATTGCGAGTATCGACGAAATTATAAACCTCGCACCTTCCCTTCCGAATGCCGAAGAAGAAGCTACAACTGTCGGCACTCCCAAGTCCGACCCCTGCATTCCTTGAAACGTCATAAAAATGATGATTATGACGTACCCGATGGCACCTGCGGCAATAGCTTTAAAAATAGGCATCCCCTGAACGATTGCGCCTCCAACCATCAAAGAGGAAACACATATCATCGCTCCAGCCCAAATAAGGGCTATGTTATACCACGGCCTCCTCTCATTCTCAGGGATTGGGTCTAACGCGTGCTGTTCCATTTGAAAATACCCCCTTTTAATATTTTAATGTGTGAAAGTTGGTTCGACCGTAAAATTTTCTAGCAAAAACCGTGCCAACCTAGATTTGCCGAAATTTGTTTTTTAATTTGAGGAATTTTGCCTTGTTTTGTCTTTTAATGGGGTATTGACATTTCGCATTTATTTCGATTTAATAGAGTTAAATTCTAATTTTCAAGGATTTTATCACTGTTTCTCATTTTTTATCAGTATTCTTTTTATCAATAAAAAATGGTGATATTATGAGAAAAGAATTGGAAGAAGTTTTTAATGCGACCGATATGATTCAAATTGAAAATAGTTGTAAAGAATTAGCCTTACGACCAAATTCCCATTTAGCGGTATTCTCTCCACCGTGCAGTGAATTTTGCCCACATAAAGACGAATGCAAATACGAACTGATAATTTCTTTTAAAATTTTTGAAGAAGAATTTACCTATGGTTTGCCCAAGGGTAAGAGTTTTAAAATACCTCCGGCAGCTTTCTTAAAACTGCTGTCCTTGCTGTGTGAAAGTTTGACCGTTATGGAAGAAAAATCTATCAACTCGGAGATTATAAAAGATGCGTTTCAAATCTTGGCAAGCCAGCTTCAAGTGGAGTTTTTGCTTTATAACAAAAAAGGCGATTTAATATTGAGCCACCTTTTTTTGCAGCAAAGGCCTCTTTTTTTGGAAGGTCTAGAAAAACTTCAAATTTCACCTAACGCAGAGGGCACTGTAAAGACGTCATTTGGCAAGTTTTACTATCACAGGCCATTAAAGGGAAAAGAGCCAGAAGGTGTCTTGCTCTGGAGAATGAAAAGCGCAAAAAAGGCCGAAAACGAGGCCTATAAGACAAATGACCATTTTTTCGCCCTTATAGGCAAAAATCCTCATTTTGTCGAAATAAAAAAACTACTCAAGCATATCGCGCAAAACGACCATACTGTGCTTTTACAAGGGGAAAGCGGAACGGGAAAGGAACTTTTTGCCCGATATATCCATAATTTAAGTCCAAGAAAAGAAAATCCTTTTATTGCCATAAACTGCGCTGCGATCCCCGAAAATCTTTTGGAAAGCGAACTTTTCGGATACGAAGATGGCTCTTTTACCGGCGCAAAAAAAGGAGGGAAACCTGGCAAGTTCGAACTTGCCGACGGTGGAACCATATTTCTTGACGAAATAGGAGATATGCCTATGCCACTTCAGGCCAAACTCCTGAGGGTTTTGGAAGACAGGCGTGTCGAGAGAGTAGGTGCGACTTCCCCAAGGCCGGTAGATATTAGAGTAATAGCCGCGACTAATAAAGATTTAAAGGAACTAATAGAGAAAAAGATGTTCAGGGAAGATTTGTTTTTCAGGTTAAACGTATTCCCCGTAAATATACCGCCCCTTAGGGAACGGCGGGATGATATCCCGCTCCTTTTGGACTTTTACTTAAAAAACGTAATAATCGAACAGGACTGGGGTTTTAAAATTTTCAGCCCCGAAGCGCAGGAAATTTTAAAAAATTATACTTGGCCCGGCAATATCAGGGAATTAAAAAATGTGGTCACTTATGCGGCATCAATCTGCAAAGAAGACATCATCACTCCTGATTACCTGCCGAAATATCTGATGACTGGCGCACAAAGCGAGGTTTACGTCGGGGGCAATCTAAAGGGCAAGTCCAGTTTCGATGGTGAAAAAGATGTAAAACATCGCCTGGAGACTTTGCTCGAAAAATACGGAAGATCTACCGAAGCCAAAAAGGTCATCGCCGGGGAATTAGGCGTAAGTCTTGCTACCCTTTATCGATGGCTGAACAAATATGGGATAAGTAGGTGATAACGTGCTAAAAATCACGGCAGACTGGATTGAACCTCTTTGGTACGGAAGTATATTCCTAGGTTCCGGTGGAGGAGGAAAAAGCGGGCTTTTGGCATCGCTTTTGGTAAAAAATTTAAAAGATAGTTATATCCCGCTAATTGCACATGAGGACATAGCGAGCAGTGATTATTTTTGCGGCGTGGGGCTTCTAGGTTCTCCTGAACTTTCTGAAGAAAATATCCCCTCAGGAAAGGAAATAAAAATTGCCATAGACGAATTAAAAAGTCATACAGGCCTTGAATTTCGCGGCATTACGGTAGTAGAAGGAGCAGGCGTGAACATCTTTTACCCCCTTCTGGCCGCACTCAAGATGGGTCTTCCAGTAGTAGATGCAGATGCGATGGGTAGGGCTTTTCCTGAACTACAAATGACCGCCTATCACCTTGAGGGTATGCCGGTCACACCTCTAGTATTGGTAGACGGGACTTATACCGTCCACCTTTTTTTGGAAAAGCAGGATACCTTCCTGCTGGAACTGAACACGAGGCAAATTGTAAGCGAAAAAGGCGGTGTAGGTTATTTTGCAGGTTTTCCCTATCCTGGGTCTGTCCTAAAGAAGGTACTTTTCCCTGGAACTCTCAGCTTTGCGAGAGAAATAGGAGAATGCTTTATGAAAGCCGAAAGCTATGAGGAACTGATGGATCTATTGCTTGAAGTAACAGCCAATTCATTTTACGGCCCGGTTGTTGAAATTTTCAAGGGCAAGGTGAAAAGCATCTCCGTCTTTTCCACATCCAAATGGAAATCCGCTACAATCGTGTCTAGAGGAGAGGAGATAAACCTCCTTTTCCAATATGAAAACCTCCTCGTCTTTAAAAACAGCCAAATAGCCGCGAGCGTGCCAGATCTCATTTGCGCTATAGATTTGGACAGGCTTACTCCTGTAAACAACAGCGAATTTTTTGAAGGCCAATATCTGGCGATTTTAGGCTTGCCCGCACCATTGAGATTGAGGATAAACAGAGCCTTGGATGTCGTAGGCCCACAGTGTTTCGGATACAGAACAATCTATATGCCTTTGGAAAGAATTTACCAAAGGTTCTACAGGGGGGTCTATTTTTGAAAATAGCGCTGGCAGTCCTGAAAAACGGAAATAACGGGAAGATCGTCATTTTTTCTGGAAAAAATATTTTATATGAAGCAAGATTTAACAAAGACTTATTCGAAAAGCTTGTGCATTGCACATCTATCCTCAGCATCTCCAGCAAGGACTTTGAAAAAATATACCTATGCGCACCATTTTACTCCCTGATTTCCAATGAAAGCACAGCGATAGTACACTTTCGAGTCGCATCTGAATTTTTCGATGCTCCAAAAATTAGCGGATTTATATCAAAAAATGCAAAGATAATCCACACAACACCCGAGGACATTCAAACCCAGATCAAAAAGAATATGGAATATATAGATAAAGCCAAAGTAGTTTCTATAATTTCTCCCTTCGGCCTGGTTTACGCCGACCAAGAAAAAGCTCTAGCAAACCAGTTAAAGGCAATGGGAAAGGACAAAATACTGACTTCCCAAGAATATCCACATCTTGGATTTTTCAGGAGGGAAAAAGCACTCCTTGCTGCAGGAAATTTCTTAGTGCACGTAATTCCTTATTTAGAAGAGATTAAAAAATTTTTCCTTCCCAATTGCCCGCCGATATACTGGGTAGAAAATGATGCGGTGCTTCTAGAAGGGAATTTTTTGCCCAGAACGTGCGGTCCCGACCAGGAAGATGCACCTTTAATTCAAATATCAAGGGGCTGTTCAATCCTATACGGCTACCCTAAAGCACTGGCTATATTTAAGTCCGGCGGCGTTTTTAAAATCTTTTTAATAAAAGGAATCCTTGTTGAAGAGATATCTCCAAAGTTTAATTTACATTCCCCATTGTCATCCCAGCTTTACCAACTATTGCTTGAAATAAAGCGTGGTTATTTCGAAGAAAAAATAGAGATTATACCTATTTTTAACTTTACGAATATTGACCTCGCAGACAGCTTTCCATTTCGATTTCAAAAATTAAGCCCTTATGCAGTGAGGCTTAGCCGTCTTTTGGGTATAGCGTGCGCTCCGAGGAGCATCGCTGCCACTTGCATAAGTGACCATAAGGAATTACAAGATATTAGAGAAAAGCTCTTGAAAAAACTTATCTCGATAAACGAAGGAAGGGGACTTATAAAAGAACCAGCAGTATTCTTCAAAGAAGTTCCTATAAGGTATCTTAAATCGGACTTTTCCCTGCTTACGGTAGGATTAAGGGAAGGCAAGTGAAAAACCGCGCGAAAAAGCGCGGTTTAACGGTCATTATTCATCATGACCTTTCAAAAATCTCACAGCTTTAACTATGGACTCATCATTGCCAAATGCTCCCGCTTTGGTCACAACCCTTATTCCATCTGCAATTCCTCCTATCAAGGTAAGTTCTGGTATGCCCGGTTCTAATTCAGAATTTATCCTGCAACCGGTGGCGGAAAGTTTTTTCACTACATGTACTGCTGTATCCCCTCCAGTAAGGACCATACCGCTTGGTTTCCTTGCTTTTACCACCTCATATGCAACCTCTCCCATGAATCGCGCTATAGCTTCGCTGGTTTCCGCGGAGGAAAGCCCCAAACTTTTTCCAACCGCAATCGCATCAGTAACGTCTTTCTCTTCTAATGCCGATGCAATTATGACGTCATTTGCCTTATCCATAAAATCGAGCACCTGCGCGGAAACACGTTTTATTTCATCGTAAGGGTTTATCAGAGCTTTCTTTACATCCACTTTTGCCAGAGCTATTTGGCTTTCTTCGGCTGCCCGTGATATTTGTCTCCTGGTTACCTGACTTACGCTTCCCGCCACCACCAAAATCCCATCTTCATTCTTTCTCTTCTCAAGGCAAACCATAAGTGCCTCGGCAAGACCCGCCGAGCCTATCCACAGTGCTTTCTTTTTAAGGGAAAGGACAGCTTCCGCTATTTTTACAAGATCTTCTTCTGTCGCAGCATCAAAAGCGAAAACATCGTACTTTTCAAGGTCTTGCAATATGCTTTCGGCCAAATTTTCATTTATCTCTTCTAGCTTTTTCAGCCTCACCGGAATATCCAAACTTTCTTCTAATAACTTTTTTACATCGGAAGTGGTCACCGGATTTCTGGGATCTTTTGCAAGTTCGGTTTTATCGACGGGTACACCGTTGAGGTAGTGAATACCGTTTCGAGTGGTGCGGCCATTTTTCGGAAAGGCAGGGGCGAAAACTATAATTTCGGGTTTTAGGCTTTCCCGCAGGGCTTTTATTTCAGCTCCTATATTGCCCCTTAACGTCGAATCTATCTTTTTGTAAAGTACCGCATCTTTATATCTTGCGATTAAGGAAGATACTTCCTTTAACGTTTCATAAGCTTTCAACGACGGAAGGCTCCGGGTTTCGGTATCTATGACCAATGCATCGACTATGTCCTCGTATTTTTCTATGCCGGAAATTTCCGTTAAGGTAACCGACAAGTATCCGTATTTTGCAAGCTGTACCCCGGTGTCATTGCTTCCTGTGAAATCATCAGCTACAATTATAACCTTAAACAACCTTCTCTCTCCCTGCTAAATTTTTCCCGCGCTCTATTTTATCAAGGTAGGATACCAAAAGAGGACACAAAATCGCTGTAATTATTACCGACGCCGCAACTTGAGCCGTCGCGGCAGCCACCAAAGGCTCTAAAGTCGGGTCTACGGCAGCGACGGCGGCAGGAGTTGCAACTGCATTACCTGCAGTCGTTCCAATGGCAGCTCCGACCCCTTTATTTTCACGGAAAATATACTTAATGGTAAGATGACCTCCCAAGCCTGTGAGCACAACGGTCAAAATACCTAATAAAATGCCTGGAAATCCCGCTTTAAGGATCGTCCTGAAATCTAACGCTGCCCCTAAAGGAAATGCAAAAAACGGAATCAAAAGCTTTTGACCAGGCGCTAGAAACTTTTTCCATTCTTCATCCAAATTCCCTAGTATCATTCCCACTATAATCGGAATAACCACGGCGACCAGCGCTATAAAAGGAATATTGGCAAGGCCTGTTGCTCCCATAGCTACCATCGTGAGAAACGGTCCGTCGTTTATCGAAAGGATAGCTATCGCACCCACATCCGTAGGGTCACCGTACTGCGAAGCAAGCGCCGTATACAGTCCTCCATTGGAATTTGTAACCGCGGATATAATAGCAAGTGCTGATATTCCGAAAAGTCCTGTAGGCCCCATAAACTTACCCACAACCCACCCCAAAGCTGCACCGATAAAAAACTTTACTGCAGTCAACGTTACACCTTTGCCCAGAGAAACACCTGCTTCTTTTAATGTAATTTGCGCCCCGTTACAGAGCAGGAAAAGTCCAATTAATGGCATGGCCCCCTGTTTAAATAGCGCTGTGGTAAATCCCCCTATTTGTAAAGCCTGAGGGAAAAAAGTATTTATTATTGCTCCTAAAAGGAGGGGAACTACCATAAGTCCCCCAGGGATGCGTTCGATAGTCTTTAGGATCTTCATCAGCTTCTCCCCCCGTCTTAAAAAGTAGATATCAGCTTATACATACCGAATTCCCTGTGTTTTAAGGCTTCCGCCTTCGTAAGCTTGCCGTTGCACACCTCAATCAGCTCTTTAAATAACCTTTCGCCGACATCTTTTATAGTTTCATCGCCTTCCACTATGGTCCCGGCATAAAAATCTATGTTGTCCACCATTTTTTTATACGTCTCGGGATTTGCAGTTATCTTTATAACAGGAGCAATAGGTGAGCCGGTTGGAGTTCCTCTGCCTGTAGTGAAGACTACCACCTGAGCTCCTCCGGCGGTCATGCCGGTAATAGACTCTATGTCCTGACCGGGAGTATCCATAATGTAAAGCCCTTTGCCTTTTGGCTCTTCGCCGTATTCCAAAACGCCCTGGAGAGGTTTCGTGCCGCCTTTGTATATACACCCTAGCGACTTTTCTTCTATAGTGCTTATTCCTCCTTCAATATTCCCAGGCGTCGGCTGGCCACCTCTCATATCTACGCCCATCGTCTTGGCCTTTTCTTCGCACCTTCTCACCATATCAAAAATCTTTCTTGCAACTTCTTCATTTACCGCGCGCTTTGCCAGCAAATGTTCGGCACCTATTATTTCAGTTGTTTCCGAAAACATCGAAGTTCCGCCCAAATCGACTATCTTGTCAGACACGTACCCAGCTACGGGATTGGAAGCAAGCCCCGAAGTCGTATCGGAACCTCCGCACTCTACAGCGTAAATCAAATTGGATATATCTACCTCTTCCCGTTTAAACTGTACAACCTCTTGGGCCATGTCCCTTATTATTCTGGTCCCAGCTTCTTCTGCCTTTAAAGTACCGCCGCAGTCCTGAATTATTATATATTCCACCTTTTTCCCGGTCTTTGCAATCTCTTCAGCAACCTTTTCAGTGGGCACACCCTCACATCCGAGCCCCACGACAAGGGCCGCAGCGACGTTGGGGTTTTTTCCCAAACCTATTAAAGTCTTTGTGGTTAGCTCCAGGTCCGCGCCTATCTGACAGCAGCCGTGCTGATTGGGAATTGCCACCGCACCTTCTACATGCGAAGCTATACGCATCGCCACTTCGCTCGCACATACCGACGACGGTATTACAAGGATATGATTTCTTATTCCTACCTTTCCGTCGGGCCTTACATAACCTAATATTTTCATCTTCCTTCCTCCTCCCAATCTCCTCTTCCCCTCAGGCTTTCAAAATTGTGAACGTGGACGTGCTCTCCCGTTTTTATGGGACGTGTGGTTCTACCGATTACTTCACCGTACTTGATTACTTCTTTTCCCAGGTCAATATCCACGAGGGCAAATTTGTGACCGAATGGAATGTCATCGAGCAAATTCACCTTAACTATTTTGCCGTCTAAATCCACATTCACCTCCTGCCCTTTCTTTAGGTCCTGCACCGCAGTGGCTACGTTGTCTTTAGGGTTTATAACCACCGCCAATTTCTTCATGAAAATCACCTCCGCAAAAAACAATTTTGCAATTAATATGCCAAAGCCCAAAATCTTTAAAAAATGCTGTTTTCCGGGTTGAAAAACTCCGGTGTACTATTGCAAAAAAAATCAGTTGATGCAAAATGCATCAACTGCCCCAACGATCTTTCATTCATTGCTTTTTTAATTTTCTCCAAAGGGTTGTTCTGTTAATCCCCAACCTTCTTGCAGCCTCTGATATATTACCGCCCGTCAACTCCAAAGCTTTTTTTATATATTCTCTCTCCACAAATTCCAAGGGTTTTATATCGCAACTCCAGTCTCTATATAATTCATTGCCAGCCTTATGTTCATCGGCATCGCAGCTAAATTTAACATCCCCCACGTCTATCCACATTTCATCGCAAAGGGCAACAGCCCTTTCGATTATACTCTCAAGTTCCCTGACATTTCCCGGGTAATCAAAGGTCTTTAAAACATCCATTGCCCTCGAAGTTATGCCTTTTACGTTTTTCCTGCATCTTGCCGCATGTTTTTTTATCAAATGAGGTACAAGTACATCTAAATCTTCTTTCCTTTCCCTCAAAGGCGGAATATTTATGTGTAGCACGTTTATACGGTAAAAAAGGTCCTCTCTGAACTTTCCCTTCCTTACCATATCGATGAGGTTTTTGTTTGTAGCAGCTATTATCCTGACATCTACTGGAATCAATTTGTCGTCCCCTATCCTCCTTACCTTTCTTTCCTGAATTACTCGAAGAAGTTTTGCTTGAAGCCCTATTGGCATCTCCCCTATTTCATCTAGGAATATAGTCCCTCTATGTGCAAGTTCAAAAAGCCCGACCTTTCCCCCTTTCACCGCACCTGTAAAAGCGCCTTCCACATAACCAAAAAGCTCGCTTTCCAGGAGATTTTCCGGCAGTGCGGCACAGTTTACCGCAACAAAAGGACCATTTTTCCTCAAGCTGGCATTGTGGATGCTCTGGGCGAAAAGCTCTTTGCCGGTCCCAGTTTCGCCTACTATCAACACCGTGGAATCTAATAGCGCATACTTCTGAGCTTGCCTTATCACATCGTCCATTTTTTTGCTTTTGTACAAAATATCGTCGAAACTATACTCGGCAACAAAACCCCTATCCGACAGCTTCCTCCTTATGCTGTGTTCCACTTTTTGAAGCGCCGCCACCTCCTGAAAGGTGGCAACAGCTCCTACGATTTCATCGTTTACAATAACGGGCACCCTGTTGGTCACTATCATGGTATCTGAAACTTTCTGAAGTTGACCTATCTGGGGTTTTCCGGTCTTCAGCACTTCATAAAGTTTGGTATTTGGTATAACTTTTTCCACCCTCTTGCCCAAAACCTTGCCCGACGGTTGCTTAAAAATTTCCTCCGCCATTCTGTTGTATATGGAAATTCTTCCATCTTTATCAACCGCAATTATCCCGTCATGCACAAAATCCACTATGGTTTTAATCTTTTCCGTCCTTTCCTTTTCGGCCTTGATGGCCTCCGCCAGCCTGAAAGCTTCATTCACGGCGGAAGCTATCGCCTCTTTCCCCGAAGTTATAAGCCTGCTTTCTAAACCGAGCTCCTTTGCGCTGCGAGCTCCAATCGTATCGCCGATTATTATCTTTATCCCTTTTTCCTTCGCCTCTTTCACTTGCTTTGGCCCTATTTCCTCTTTTTCTATCACGATTTTGACAATATTAAGGTTCAGCACCTCGCCTATAACTTCACAGCCATATATAACGTTTTTATATCCGGCCACACCTACTACTTCTTTGTAGCCGAGTAGTCCTTTAAACTGCCTTAAAATATCATAAGCGTTTACCTTTATTTCCACGACCGGAACCGAAACCGCCTCTTTTATGAGCTGATAAGTACCGCCGCGACTTATTATGACATCGAATCCTTCTTTTTCCCATTCCTTTGCGACTTTAACTCCCTCGCTCAAATCTCCAAGCTCTATGCGTATATCCACGCCCAGCTCTTCTTTCACATTTAAGGCCATATCGAGTAAGTCCCGGTAAGGAGCGATAAGCCCTATTTTCATCGCAAAAACCCCTCATTTAATTTTCTTCATATCAAACGAAAAATCCTTTCAATAAATAAAAAAACCCCAAATACCGGGGTTTTTCAATGACAAAATTTACTTTATTTGAAACTTATATCTTGCCATCTTTACCGCCATCTTAATGGCATCCACCAAACTTTCCTCGTTTGCCCTTCCCTCTCCTGCTTTTCCAAACGCCGTCCCGTGGTCTACTGATGTGCGGATTATAGGAAGTCCGAGCGTACAATTTATGCCTTTTACCTCAGTAAACCTGCCCGTCTTCGTATCAAGCTTAAATCCCGTCAATTTAACCGGTATGTGCCCCTGATCGTGGTACATCGCCACGACCACATCGTACTGACCCGACAGGGCCTTTACAAATACGGTATCCGGCGGCACCGGGCCTTCCACATCGATGCCTTCTTTTTTTGCCTCCTCAATGCCGGGGATTATATACTTTTCTTCCTCGTCGCCAAAAAGGCCATTTTCTGAACTATGCGGGTTCAACCCGGCAACGGCAATGTGGGGGCTTTCCACATCCAGCATCTTCATTGCATCGTATGCAAGCTTTATTACCTTATACACCCGCTCTTTCGTGATTAAATCGCAGGCTTTTCGCAAAGAAACGTGCGTCGTCACGTGGACAACCTTCAAATTGTCGTTTGCCAGCATCATGGCATATTCTTTCGTTTTCGTTAAATCGGCAAATATCTCGGTATGGCCCGAATAATGGTAGCCGGCCAAATTTATGGCTTCCTTACTTATCGGCCCTGTTACTACTGCATGTATCTTATTTTCCAAAGCCAGCTCTATAGCCTTTTTAACGTAATTAAAAGCAGCGTTACCGCAAGTTGCGCTTACTTTTTTGTATTCCCAGCTCCCCGGCGCTAAAAGGTTTAGATTAATGTAATCTACCGTCTTGTAAATTCCCTTAGCTTCACTCACATCGGGTATTTCCCGAAGCGTCAAATGCAAATTCGTAAATTCATTCGCATCTTTCAGGGCCTCGTAATCTCCGATGACAACGGGAATGCACTCCTTGTAAATTTCTTCTCTTGCCAAGGCTTTTAGGGCTATTTCAGGCCCTATTCCTGCAGGATCGCCCATCGTTATGCCGATTATAGGTCTCATTTCTTGTTTTCCCCTTTCTATGATTTATAAAAAATTTATCAAACAATTCCTACATTCATAACTGTAACAAAGCAAAAATTATGCCAACCATAAAATTCTCTAAATACGCTTATTTACATTAAAGATGTTGCATTATGCAATATATTTGGAACCGGCGATGTATACCTTCGGCTTAGCTTTCAATATCTTTTTGCCATCAAGCTCAACCGGATAACCTAAATAAATCAGATTGGCGCTGGGACATTCTTCCGCCTGAATGAGCTCGCAATGTTATAACCTATACTTTGCATTTTTATCAACAAAATGATAAGTATACTTTGATTTTTCGCCCATGCCGGGCACACAAAAAAGGCCGCGTCTTTGCGCGGCCTGTATTTCAGCTTACTTTATAGCCCCTTTCATCGCCCTTCCAAGGGCATCGGCACCCAATATGGCATTGTAAACATCTTCCGGCGTCACTTTAAACGGCATGTTGTGAATGGTCTCACCCTCAGCGCAGGATGCTTCCGCCACCTTCCTTATGTCCTCCTCCTTCACTTCCTTAATGCCTAGCTCTTCCAAAGTTACAGGCAAGCCCACATCCAGGCAAAAGCCTATTACTTCTTCCAGTTCTTCCATGGGACTGTTTTCCATCACAAGCTGTGCTATGGTTCCAAAAGCAACTTTTTCTCCGTGATACATCTCGTGGCATTCATGTAAGACCGTAAACCCGTTGTGGATGGCGTGGGCAGCGGCAAGCCCTCCACT
>NZ_FRCR01000023.1 GCF_900142995.1 Caldanaerovirga acetigignens
TCGATGTCGGCGATGTGCATGGAGCCTCCCCTTCCCCTGCAGTAGCCGGTTTCCTTGCCCAGAAGCTCTGCGAACATCTGGGGAAGCTTTCCGCCTTTTGCTATGCAGTGACCGTGGCCCCGGTGGGTACTGGTAATCATATCGTCCTTTTCCAGGGCCGCAATCGCACCAACAGCAGTAGCTTCCTCGCCTACCGAGAGGTGGCAGGTGCCCCAGATCATGTTGGCCTTGAACAGTTTGTCAACTTCTAGCTCGAAGCACCTTATCTCATACATCTTTTTGTACATCCACAGTTTCTTTTCCGCAGTCAATTCCACAGAATATCACCTCTTATTTAGTCTAAAATTTGCACGCCCATAAACAAATTAGGAATGATATTACAGCATTTAAATATTTATTTTTAAATATATTTATTGAAATAAAAATGGCATTTGCCAATTAATTTCAGATATTTTTAGGCAAAATGCCCTCTCTTATCAAAATATCAGCAAGCCACATAGCTGCAAGTCCCACAACGTGCGTGCATTTGTCTCTATGCGCTCCCGCTTCCTCAAATTTTTCTTTTTCGTTAGGTTTACTAAAATCATAGTAGTTTCCAAAAACTTTTGTCTGAATTATTGGGCATGTTTCCCCGCCAAATTCTTTTTCAAAAACTTCTCTTATTTGTTTAATTAACCTTCGATATTTAAATTTAGAACAGTTTATACCGTATTCTTCGAAGCTACGTCCAAAAAAATACGAGATCACTAATATGCTACCACTAAAAGCTCCGCAGATACCTTTAGCTTCATCGGCGATGCCTCCTGAAAAACCACTAGCACATTTAAATACAAGATCATCTATTTCAAAAAAATCCTTGATGGCAGCAACAATCGCTTGAGAACATCCTCTATACTTCCCCTCGTAATAATATCCTCTCTTATAGATTTCATCTAAAATTTTTTGTTTATTAAGCTCTAAACAATCCATTTATTAACTCCCTCCTGATTAGTCAGATTTCGCACCTTTCCATAAAACCAACATGCCTATATATCCCATAAAATGGAAATTCAATCTAAGAAGAGTTTGTGAAAAATAACAAAATCAATTCTAAGGAACCTACCATTCTCTTTAGCTCATTTATATACTTTTTAGGCAAATAACGCTTGATTTTGTCGTTTTTACTTGCTTTCAGTATTTTTTACGTATTCAAATAGCTCTCTACTCATATTGATTCAACTCTAACTGCGCTATAATTTTTTCGCAAAAACCGTGCCACTTTCTTGCAGATTTTGTTTTATAGACAGTCAGCACCTAAAATCCACTCCAGAAATGCCTTTTTTATAAGACTTGGTTCTTTCAAATATTTAATTTTCTTGATAAATTGATCGTCTTGTAACAACTTATATAATCTCCTGAAGAATTCCACTGAATCCTCTTTTAATGCGAGCATCATCACAATTTCCACCTCTTCTTCTTGTACCCACTTAACAGGCTTGGGTAATATTGCTAAGGCTACAGCAGGTCTTATTACATTTTCTGGCATTCCATGAGGTATGGCTATTTTATTCTTCAAAAGAGTCGGCCCAATAATTTCTCTTCGATAAACATCTAATAGGTATCTCTCATTCACATAGTTTTTATTAATTAACAGTTCCCCCAGATGATCTAGAACATCGTTTTTAAATTGAAAATCATGATTTACCATAATTAAATCTTCATTAAAAAGATCTGCAAAATATAATATCTCAGAAATATTTTTGTCAAGAGCTTTATTATTTTTTGTCAAACCTATTATTTGCCTCAGCTTGTTCAACGCCGAACCGTTTATAAGTTCTTCAATCGATATAAATGGTATTTCTTCATCCTCCGGATTTATTGTACCAACTATCGCCGCTACCTTTTTTACATTTTTTATCCTTTTTATCTGCGACCTTATATCTTCGTCCGACATAGCTCCCACAGGAATTATTTCCGCTTTCTCGAAAATATCAGGAGCCATTTCTTTAATTAATTCTTTCAACCTTATAGCGGAACCCTGTCCTGTTATACACACCGTCAAAATTGTCCACTTTCCAACATTCACACGACTTTCTCCATCTAGGGTAAATCTGCCAATCTCCAGCTCGTTCTTTTGTATGTTCTTTACTATATCTCCCAAACTGGTATCGGGTAAAATTGCTCGTCTCACAGCCTCGAGCACCATTACAGTATCTACCCGTCCGACCGTCATAGTAGGTATTCCCGTTTTTTGAGTTATTATTTCTCCAAAAGTCAAAAGAGAACCCATATCTACTAAAAGTAGAACGCCTTTGCCTTCATCTACTTCTTTTACAACATCGATAGTCTTTTGCAGGACAGCCTCCGGTTCCTCGTCAAGGCTCATCTCTATGCCGACTGCATGTTCAACACCTAAAAGCCGGTTTACTACTTCGACCATCCCTTTTGCAACATGCCCGTGAGTCAAAACTATTACTCCTACCCTGCCCGTCTTGAAATCGGCGGGATGGGTCATAGTTCTAAGATACATAGCCACAAAAGCTATTTCGTCCTCCGGCATCTTATATCCCGTCAATTCCTCAACAATTTCTACCATTTCTTTTGCAACTTTATATTCCAACTTGTATTCATTCTTTACTTTTTCCAATTGGGGATTAATTACTGGTTTCCCCTGGCGAATGCGATCTAAAGTTGCGCTGAGGTGTATGGCAAGGCAATAAAACAGATGGTTATCCACTTTGCCTAGCTTTTTTTCGGCAACTTTAATCATCTGCTCTGTAAGGTTAACTATTTGAGAACCTACAATTCCTTCCAAGTCCTTTTTTTCCAAGGTTTTGTGCTTAGTTTCAAACTGCCTCACCAATTGCTGGAATTTTACTTCCAGTTCCCCTCCTATCACCCTGTTAATGACCTCCTGACTTAACCCCTGGCTCTGAAGTTCCTGGTATTTTTCTTCTATATACCTATAAATTTCTTCCGGCAGTATATACAGGTCTTCCTTCGGCATGGGCGTAATGTCGGCTTCTCCAGGGTTTACCATCAAATCTCCTTGAAGGAGGGTTTCAATGTCGGGAATGCGGTTTTGGACTTTTAACATCCCTCTTCTGGCGTGTACCGGTAAATCTATTAAATCCACCTCTATGAAATCCTTTTGATTACCTATATACGACAAAAATCCCCTCGCGCAGGCCACCTGTATATCGCTTCTCAATTGTCCTAAATTCCCGGGACAATCATACATCAAAAGCGCCCTTAACGCTTCTTGTTTAACTTTTATTTTCACCCCGATGCGGTCAGCCTCTTTTCTGAAAAAATCTTTTATTATCTCATATCTTTCCGATATAGGCCGAGCCGAAAGCGGGGGCAATTCTATTATCATCGGGATTCTTCGCCGGAAAGTTAAAAGTAAGGATGATTCTATATCTTCCGTAGTGGCGGCAATTATCATGACGCTGGCGGTGCGAAAACTCTCCGTTTCACCCAACCTCCTGAACTTCCCTTTATCGATGAGGTAATACAAAATCTCCTGTCCCTCCGGCGGAAGCCGGTGAACTTCATCTAAAAACAAAATTCCACCATTAGCTTTTTCCACCAGTCCCTCCTTCGGCGAATCCGCACCGGTATAAGCCCCCTTTACGTGTCCAAAAAGCTGAGATAATAGAAGCTGGGGGTTTTCGGCATAATCGGCGCAATTAAACACCACAAAAGGAGCACTTTCAGGAAGTTTCCCGGTTTCCACGGCAAAATGGTACATGGCTTCGGCAAGAATGCTCTTCCCAACGCCTGTAGGACCGATAATGAGAGTATGCAGCCCGTGAGGAGGATAAAGAACCGCTGCCTTGGCCTGCTGAATCTGAGTTTTCAAACTTCCATCCGACCCGATAATTCTGTCAAACGCTGTCGATATTTTCGAACCAGCTTTTAGCTTTTTCTCCGCCGCATTCTGACCTTTTTTTACTACTCTTTCTTGCAGCTCCTTTCTAAGTTGAGAGATAATAAATCTCGATACATTAAAACCGCGCTTTTGAACGGCCTTTGTCAGTTCCCTGTCAGATACGCCAGGATCTTTTGCCACTTCTTCCTCTATAGCTTTCATAAGATACGGTTTTCGCCTTTCGCGAGAATCAGGAATATTGAATTTTCCCCTTAAGATGGTAACCTCATCGCGCCTTATCCCCAGCATTTCTGCCAATTGTTCATCGGTATATGGATTTTTCTTGTCTTCATTTTTTATGAGTTCCAGCAATCGTTCTTTTTCAACCATGCCATCCACCCCTCACATCACACATTTTATGCAATTAATGTACCATAAAAATATTTTTGAGCCTTTGCTTATATAGTTCCACATTTTATGCCACATTTTCAACATTGATGAAAAAAGCCCGACCCTTTTTCGGTCAGGCTTTGTGGAAGTATTCGTAAACCGCCATGGCGGATTTTTTATTCATTCCAGGCACTTTCGATAACTCTTCTACGGACGCCTTTTTTATATCCTCCAAGCTCTCAAAAGCATTGAGTAAAGCCTTCCTCCGCACTTTGCCGATACCCGGAATTTCTTCCAGGATGGATTTTAAATTCTTTTCCGAGCGCAGCTTTCTATGATAAGCAACCGCAAATCGGTGGGCTTCATCCCTAATTTTTTGCAAAAGATAGAGGGCTTCTGAATTACGGGGCAAAATTATAGGTTCGCTTTTACATTCCATGAATACATGCTCAAATTCCTTGGCAAGTCCGATCGCAGGAATATGATTTAAGTTTAATTCCTTTAAAGCCTCAAGGGCGTATCTCAACTGTCCCTTTCCTCCATCTATAACGAGAAGGTCGGGAAAATTCTTAAACTTTTCATCTCCCTCCAAACCTCTTTTAAACCTCCTAAAGACAGCTTCTTTTATGCTTTCAAAGTCGTTTGGGCCTTCAACCGTCCTTATCTTAAACCTCCTGTAGTCTTCCTTTTTCGGCATCCCATTTTCAAAGGCAACCATGGATGCGACAGATTCCGTACCTTGGGTGTTAGATATATCAAATGCTTCAATTCGTCTGGGTAACTTTTCCAAACCAAGGTAGTTTTTTAATTCTTCCATCGCCTTTCCGTTTTTTATCCTTTCTCTTTCTTCAAAGTCTTCATTTTGCTTTAAATAAATCATGGCGTTTTCCGCCACCATTTCTATTAACTCTTTCTTTTCTCCTCTTTTCGGAACGATTATCTTCACTTTTGAACCTTTTTTGGCAGAAAGCCAGGTTTCGATAGCTTCTTTTTCATCTATTTCTTCTTCCACAATAATTTCTTTTGGAATGAAAGATGCCGTATCGTAAAATTGTTTTATAAAAGAAGCCAGGATTTCCTTCCTATCAGCCCCTTCCACATTGTTCAATATAAAAGGTTCGCGCTCAACAATTTTTCCCTCGCGCACAAAGAATACAGTCATGCAAGCCGTATCAAATCCCCGCACCATTGCTATTACATCTTGATCAACCAGATCGGTTGATGATATTTTCTGCTTTTCTATTATTTTTTCCAACGCTACGATTTGATCCCTATAAACTGCTGCCGCCTCAAATTGAAGCGAATTCGCAGCTTCCCGCATTTTTGCCTTTAAATGATCCAAAAGCTGTTCCTTTCTTCCTTCTAAAAACATTGCAATGTTTTTTACAAGTTCTCCATATTCTTCTTCTGAGATGTTACCCTGACACGGAGCAGTACAAAGTTTTATATGATAATTGAGACAAGGCCTTTCTTTCAAAGGCAACCTGTCCAAATCCTTTTTACAGCTCCTTATGGGAAAAATCTTCCGGAGCACATCTATAGCTTCACGCATTGCCCGCGCCTCTACATAAGGTCCAAAATACTTCGAACCGTCCTTCTTTATCTTTCGTACCACCTCTATCCTCGGAAAAGATTCGTTCGTTGTAATTTTTATATAAGGATACTGCTTATCGTCCTTTAAGAGAATATTGTACTTGGGCCGATAGAATTTTATTAGGTTGCATTCAAGGATAAGTGCTTCCACTTCAGAATCGGTAACAATATACTCTATATCTTCTATATGTGAAACCATGGAACTTACTTTTGCAGGCAAACTCTCACCAGATTTGAAATAAGATTTTACACGATTTTTTAACGATACTGCTTTACCTACGTATATGACCTTTCCGCTTTTATCTTTCATTATATAAACTCCGGGTTTTTCCGGAAAGGAATCTATTCTTCCGGGGTCGAACATAAAAAATCCCTCCCGCCTTTATTATACCATAAGCGGGAGGGATGCTTTTGTTATCACGTGTGCTCGACATGGGCGAATCCCTCTTTGATAATGTGTATAACGTGGTCGTCGTCTAATGAATAATAGACTTGCTTTCCTTCCCTGCGGAATTTTACCAGGTGGGCCACCCGGAGTACCCTCAAGTGATGGGACACGTTAGACACAGTCAATCCTAATATCGCTGCAATATCGCAAACACATAGTTCATCTTGGGAAAGTAGGTACACAATTTTCAGCCTCGTCTCATCGGCAAGAACTTTAAACAGTTCTGCAAGCTCATTGGTATTAGGAATAGTTCCAGATAATTTTTTTACTTTTTCTTCGTCAATACAGAAAACGTCGCACATATCCGGAGCTTTGTTTTTATTTTCCATGACATTCACCCATAAAGTTAGTATTTGTGATAATTATAACTTATTTTATTTATTTTGTCACCCTAAATTTTTTGTATCTCCAAAAAAACATCCATTTTTTTCACAAATTAGATGTCTTAATAAAATCTACTATTCTCTCGTCATTAGCGTCAAAGACAGGAATTTTCCTATTTCCGTTTATAACAATTCTAATATCACCGTTTTCACTTTTTTTTATATCTAGACCCTTTAATTCTTCCTTTATCGAATGAATTTTATTTATATCGAGCATTATCACTCCCTTCACATCATTATCTTCCAACAATTTTAAGTCTTTTGGAGTAATTTGATTTCCGTAAACTATTATCTTTGGCAAACAATCTGACTTGTAACCTTCCACCAATACTAATTCAACGTCCTTTAGCTCACCCAATATGTCATTAAGAGAAACGGGTTGCTCAAGGCGCTCCATCCTTAACAATTCTTTTTCTGAAGAGGCTATGACTACATCAGCACCTGCCGTATAAATACGTCCCGTATCACTTTCATCCACATCAAAGCCATGAGGCGTATGTTTTATGACTCCAACCTTCACTCCTCTTTTTTTTAATTTTTTTACTATCCTTGTTATCAAAGTTGTCTTACCGCTATTTGAAAAACCAGCAAACCCTACAACTATCATAAAAACATAAGCCCCTCTTTCAAATAATAAGTCCATATAATAATTATAACCAAAAAAAATCCGAATGTCGAAGTACATAAAAAAGCCGTGGAAGTCCACGGCCGATACATCATTCAAAATTATCTTATAGTCGGATCTTCTGCTTCCAACCTTCCTTCCCACAGGTACTTCTTTGTCTCTGCCACCAAGACACTGCTCAAAGCGATAAGAGAAATTAGATTCGGTATGGCCATCAGACCGTTGAAAATATCTGCAAAGCTCCACACTATATCCAAAGTAGCAACGGAACCGATAAATGCAGCAATCACCCACAGCCAGCGGTAAGGCATTACTGCACCTGTGCCAAAAAGGTATTCCACCGCCTTTTCACAGTAATAAGCCCAGCCGAGAATGGTAGAGTAAACAAATGTCAACAAGCCTATAGTTAATGTAATAGGGCCGATAACGGGTATATGTTCAAAAGCGGTCTTTGTAAGTTCCGCTCCCTTAAGGCCTGTCTCCCAGCTTCCCGTTGCGACAAGCACCAAACCAGTTATCAGGCAGATTACCACAGTATCCCAGAAAGTCCCAGTCATCTGGACAAGCGCCTGGCGGGTGGCATTTGGAGTCTGTGCTGCTGCTGCAGCTATTGGTGCGCTTCCTAGCCCGGACTCATTGGAAAAGAGTCCCCTTGCCACACCGTATCTCATTGCCTGCATTACTGTTGCTCCTACAAATCCACCAATTGCAGCATGCCCCGTAAAAGCACTCTTTAAGATTATAGCTATAGCAGAGGGGATATTGGCCGCATTCATTCCAAGTATTATAAGACATCCTGTCACATATACTATAGCCATAAATGGAACTAACATCTCACAGACCCGCGCAATACTTTTTATTCCGCCTATAATTACGATGCCGGTAAATACCGCTATTACCAGACCCGTAATCCAAGTAGGAATGTTAAAAGTAGCTTTGACCATTTGCGATATTGAGTTAGCCTGGACTGTACAACCTATCCCAAAACCTGCTATTGCTGTAAAGAGCGCAAAGAGAATACCTAGCCATTTCATTTTGAGACCGCGTTCAAGGACATACATAGGGCCACCGGCCATTTGTCCCAATGCATTCTTTGTCCTGTACTTCACAGATAGCAGGGCTTCAGCATATTTTGTCGCGATTCCGAATACCCCAGTTATCCAGAGCCAAAAAACAGCTCCGGGACCGCCTAAGCCAACTGCTGTAGCAACGCCTACGATGTTTCCGGTGCCGACCGTCGCGGCCAGTGCGGTAGTCAAGGCCCCAAAGTGGCTCACATCGCCTTCGCCTTCCGATACCCTCGTCAAAGACAGTTTTATGGCCTTAAATATGTATCTTTGAATAAAATTCAATCTGAATGTCAGATATATATGAGTGCCTACAAGAAGTACTAGCATTGGAGGACCCCAGACTATATCGCTTAATTGGCCGAGAATTTTCTCTAATGTTTCCACACTCATCCCTCCACATAAAATTTTAAGTCAGCCGTCAAAAGTTACAATTTTGTTATACCTGCTATCCCTCCTATTCTAATTTTTGAATTATCCAACATTATATACGCAATATATATTATATCATTTTTTTCATCATTCCACATTATGAATTTAACAAAATGGTCATAAAATTTTTTTAATACGATTTTTGGAAACTTTTCGTTCCAGGTTTCCATTCGAAAGGTGTTTGTTAAGTTAATAGAGAATATTTATAATGGCACTAGTAAGGTTAAAATTTTATTCGGAGGGTTTTCTGTGAAAAAATACAGGTATAGGATACGCTTTAAAGACAGAGTGGGTATGGTAAGGGATATTTCGGAAATTGTAGCTCAAGGAGGAGCTAACATAGTTTCCCTAGAAGTGAAACGGGGGGAAATTTATCTCCAGGTAGAACCCCTGCCGGAAGAAAAGCTGTCTTACATCATCCATCGCATTTCTCACATTCCCGATGTCTACGAAGTAACTTCAGTGGAATGGATGCCTCACGAGCTGGCCGAGCAACAGCTAAGAACGGTTATAAATTCCGTACAGGAAGGCATACTTTCAGTAAGCAAAAAATTAATCATTAATACCTGCAACGCCAGAGCCATGCAAATTTTGGGTATCAACTACCCACCGGTCGGGAAACCTCTATATGAAGTACTCAAACTTCCGGATGAAGTTCTGGAACTAATAAGAAGCGGAAAACCTCTGGAGCAAAAAGAGGTTGCCATCAGTTCATCTCGGGGTTCCATCCGGGTAATGGTCAACTCAAAACCCATTTTCGACGATAAGGGAGAAATTGCAGGTGCCGTGTTGACAATAATGAAGATGTCCGAAATTCGAAGGCTGGCCCATTCCTTAACCCGCCCAGTAATGGTTACCTTCGATGACATCATACACCGAAGCAGAAAAATAAAAGACCTGATTGAACTCGCCAAAACCGTAGCAAAAAGCGACTCCACCATCCTGCTCAGAGGAGAAAGCGGCACCGGCAAAGAACTTTTTGCAAGGGCAATCCATATTGAAAGCCCTCGCAGGGAATATCCCTTTGTTGTAGTAAACTGTGCAGCTATCCCGGATACTTTGCTGGAAAGCGAACTTTTCGGCTACGCCGACGGCACTTTCACAGGGGCAAGGCGAGGAGGACGGCCTGGCTTATTTGAATTTGCCCACAAAGGAACTATATTCTTGGACGAAATAGCGGAAATCCCGCCGCATATCCAAGCCAAATTGTTGAGGGTACTTCAAGAAGGAAGCGTCCGAAGGTTGGGTGAAATGGAGGAAATCAGAGTAGATGTGAGAATAATCGCCGCCACCAACCGCCCACTTGAGGAAATGGTTTCAAGAGGTGACTTTAGAGCCGACCTATTTTACAGGCTCAACGTTATACCCATTTACCTGCCTCCTTTGAGGGAACACAAGGAAGACATACCCGTACTTGTGGATTATTTCATAAAAAAATTCAACCAGAAATTCAACAAATCCGTTCAGGGCATATCTCCAGACGCTCTAGAACTTATTTTAAACTATCCCTGGCCCGGCAACATCAGAGAACTTGAAAACGTCATGGAAAGAGCTATGAATCTCTGCAAGGAACATATAATAAAAACCAAAGACATAATAATAAATTCGCCTCCGATTCTGTTTTCACCGTCTGAAAAATTCATGCATTTAAAGGAAATGGTAGAGGAAACAGAAAAAGAAGCCTTAGTCAGGGCACTCAGCCAGGGAGGGAGCGCGAGAAAGGCGGCAAAAATCCTGGGAGTCTCCCACACCACCGTAATTAAAAAAATGAAAAAATATGGAATCACTTTAGAATAATTCCACAATGGAAACTTAGGTTTCCATTCAACGCATCAAAGTCCCAGCAGGAAAGCGGAACTTCATAATGGCACAAATTTTGCTTGAGATGTAAAGTAAAGATAAAGAAGAAGGAGGTTTAACGCAAAATGATTGTAGGCGTACCGAAGGAGATAAAACCTCAGGAAAACCGCGTAGCCATTACTCCTGCCGGTGTTGACGCCCTCGTTAGGGCAGGCCACAAGGTTTTAATCGAAAAAGGCGCAGGAGAAGGAAGCGGCATTTTCGATGAGGATTACGAAAAAGTCGGCGCCGAAATAATGCCCTCCGCTGAAAGCGTCTGGGAAAACAGCGAGATGATAGTTAAAGTAAAAGAACCGCTGCCGAGTGAATACAAATACTTCAAAGAAGGACAGGTTATCTTCACGTACCTTCACCTCGCTCCCGAACCCGAACTCACCAAAGCCTTAATGGAAAGCAAGGTCGTGGCAATTGCCTATGAAACGGTGCAAAAAGACGACGGCAGCCTGCCGCTGCTCACACCCATGAGCGAGGTCGCCGGAAGATTGGCCATTCAGGAAGGAGCCGCTTTTCTCGAAAAATTCCGTGGCGGGAAAGGCGTTCTCTTATCTGGAGTACCCGGTGTTCCCCCGGCTTCAATAGTAATAGTAGGCGCCGGAACCGTGGGTACTAACGCACTAAAGAGGGCCATTGGCATGGGGGCAAGGGTTACCATTCTCGATATCAATGTAAACAAGCTTCGCTATTTGGATGACATTTACCAGGGGCACATCGAAACCCTCTACTCCAACCGCTTTAATCTATTAAACGCCATAAGCAAAGCCGACCTCGTAATAGGCGCCGTACTGATACCAGGAGCCAAGGCCCCGAAGCTCGTCACTGAAGAAATGGTCAAGGCAATGGAGCCCGGCAGCGTCATAGTAGATGTGGCAATCGATCAAGGCGGCTGCGTGGAAACTATAGACCATCCTACAACCCACGCCGAACCGGTATTCGTAAAATATGGGGTAATCCATTACGCCGTATCTAACATGCCGGGCGCGGTGCCAAGGACTTCCACTTTCGCCCTTACCAATGCAACGCTCCCCTACGCGCTGGAACTTGCCAATAAAGGGTGGAAAAAAGCAATAATCGAAAATAAGGCTTTAGCAAGAGGAGTCAACGTACTAAACGGCAAAATTACTTATAAAGCGGTAGCAGAAGCCCACAATCTTCCATATCATCCTCTAGAAGAAGTCCTTACCGAAATATAAGAAATTATAGGAAGGCCTCTTCCTGAAAAGCGGGAGGGGCCTTTTACTGGGAATAGGGGATGGTAAAGCAAAAAACCGCTCCTTTTTCTCCTGCGTTTTTTGCCCAAACCTTTCCACCGTGAGCCTCTACAATCCCCTTCACGATAGAAAGACCAAGGCCGGTTCCGCTGCTGTCCCTAGTTCTTGCCTTGTCAACCTTATGGAATCTCTCCCAAATAAAAGGCAGCTCTTCTTCCGGTATACCAGGGCCTTCGTCTTTTACACACACTACCACGCCATCGGAATTACTAATAGCTTCAATCATTATTTTCCCATCTTTTTTAGTATATCTCAAGGCGTTATCTATTAAATTAATCAACACCTGTTCTATCCTATCCTCATCTGCCAAGACTAACGGAACAACCTTTACATCGGCTACTATCGAAACCCCCTTTTTTTCGATTGTGGGATTAATCTTTTTTATCACTCTACCTATCAATTTTTCTAATGAGAAACTGTCTTTTTTCAGGTTTAAATGCCCTGCTTCCATCTGCGAAAGATCTAATAAGTCATTTACCAACCGGCGAAGCCTCAGAGTTTCCTCCAAAATGATATTGAGATATTTTTTCTGTTCATCAGGTTCTTCTATCATGCCATCTATTAAGGCTTCAGTATACCCCTGAAGATAAGTCAATGGAGTTCTCAGTTCGTGAGACACATTAGCTACGAATTCTTTCCTCAAGGACTCTAGCTTTTTTTCTTTTGTAACATCCTGCAAAACCGCCACGACGCCCCACACTTCTGACTCGTCATTAAAAAGAGGCGCTAATCTAACGCTTAAAAATTTCCCTTCGAATTTTATTTCTTCCATTATGCGGTCTTTACTTTCTTTAACTCTTTTGACAAGTTCGCTTAAGACGCTTTTGGCTTTTCCCTCCCAACCTTCTCTTTTTGCTCTGTCTCCGAACAACTCTTTTACTTGCGGATTAGCCATAACAATTTGCCCTGCCTGATCAAAAGTTATGACACCGTCCGTCATGCTGAGCAACACGTTTTGCAGTTGGTTTTTTTCCTGCGAAAGGGCAGTTATATTTTTCTTCAAAGCATCTGAGAGAATGTTTAAAGTTTCAGCTAAAGTTCCAACCTCATCGTCGGCACTTATATCGATCTTGTCTTCAAAATTGCCCTTTGCCATATTTTCCGCTACTTTTTTCATTTTTACGAGAGGCCTCGTTATAGTCCGCGAAAAGCCCAAACTTAAAAAGGTCGATAATATTAAAGACACTACCGCTACAAAGATTATCCCTCGTCTGATTTCCCATATTGATTTCTGAATGGAAGCCATTGGCGACAATAGAATAAGCCCTCCCACCACATTTCCATTGCGTACAATTGGAAGGGCGACCATGAGCATAGAAGATTCTTGCTCAGGCAAATAACTTTTATCTACTACTATTTCTCCCTTTAGCACACTTGAAAGCTTTAATCCATCTATCGGAAGGTTCTTGCCAAAGTATAACCTATTTGTACAGGCCATAATTAGGCCGCGCCTATCTACCACTATAGCATAAGCGTTTATAAACTTACTAATATCTACGAGCTCTTCAGGGGCTATACCTCTGGTAATTAGGGTAGATAGCTGCTGTCCTTCATTAATCATTTCAGTTTGTTTTATTTTTATATAAAAATCTTCAAAAAAACCAGACAGCACAAATCCAGAAAATATAATAGTAATTATGGTCAATAATGTCATATATATCCATAATTTTATAGTAATGCTGTTTTTAAGCTTCATCTTCCCACCTCAAATTTATAACCCACTCCCCAGACCGTGACGATATACGAAGCCGCCTTGCTCCTTCCAAGTTTTTCTCTTAGCTGTTTTATATGCGTGTCAACAGTCCTTAAGCTTCCAAAAAAGTCATAACCCCATACTTCTTCCAACAATTTTTCTCTCGTAAAGACTTTTTCTTTGTTTTTAGCGAGGAAGTACAAAAGGTCAAACTCCTTTGGTGTTAGCGCCACCTCTTTTCCGTCAACCACAACCTTTCTCGATTCGGGGTCTATGACGAGCCCTTCGAACTCCAATATTTGTCTTGGCTCTCTAGGGCCGAATCGCCTAAGCAAAGCTTTTATCCTCGCAACCAGCTCCCTTGGACTAAAGGGCTTTACTACATAATCGTCCGCCCCCAATTCGAATCCAAGAACTTTATCGAATTCCTCTCCTCTTGCCGTTAGCATTATGATGGGTATATCGTATTTCTTCCTGATTTCCTTGCAGACAGTCCAACCGTCTACCACGGGCAACATCAAATCCAAAATTATCAAATTATATTCAGCTTTTTCTATCATTTCGAGAGCCTGCTGCCCATTAAGCGCTTCATCAACCTTGAATCCCTCTTTTTCAAGATAGAGCCGCACCAAATCTATCATCTTTTTCTCATCGTCGACTACCAGGATCCTCACTTGTTCCAAAAGCATTTCCCCCTTGTTATAAAAGGGCCACTTCGTTGGCCCTCGTTTTACAAACTAATTATAAAATTTCCGGAATTATTCCGTCAACGGTTCTGTTTGTTTTTTCCTCATTTCTCCAGTGTTTCTGTCCACATAATAATCTCCCTTTAGCAGGAGTTCGGATACAGGAACAATCTTGTAACCCCTCTTTTTCAATTCCTCTAATATAAGTTCTACCGCCTCCGGTGTGTTCTTACCATTATTGTGAAACAAAACTATAGATCCCGGCTTTACCTGCTTTATAACACGACTGTATATAGCACTAGCGCTCAAATCCTTCCAGTCCAGAGAATCCACATCCCATTGTATAACATAATATCCCAACTCTTTTGCTGTTTCGATCAATGTATTGCTGTAATCACCAAAAGGTGGCCGGAAGACCTTACATTCTTGGCCGGTAAGTTCTTTTATTTTCTCATGGGTAGACCTTATTTCCTCAATTATTCTCTGTTTTGAAATACTTCCCATCCGCGGATGGGTTGCCGAATGGTTGCCTATTTCATGACCTTCTTTTGCTATTAATTTCGTCATGTCCGGATATTTGTCCATCCACATCTTTACCAGGAAAAAAGTAGTTTTCACATTATATTTCCTCAAGATTTCAAGCAATTTTGGGGTCTTGTCCGAACCCCAGGCCGCATCAAAGGAGATTGCTATTTTCTTTTCGTCGGTCTGAACTCTGTAGATAGGAACTAATCTATCACGCCCAGCAAAAACAAAAACTGCTCTTTTAAAAAATTCGCTGTTAGAAGCCAAAAAAACAGCGACGAAGGTAAAAAAACATATAATAGCAGTAAAAAACTTTTTATTTATATTCACATTCACCACCGCCTTAATAAAGCTTCATCTTATCTTTATTCCAGCACCATGTTGTTTATGATATTGTTTTACATATCGTCAATTTAAGCGGTGGCGATGTGTTTGTTCAAAAACGAGCTCTTCTATCACTAAAATCGCTGTGTGTAGAAAATTCTGTAAAAATACATTTTTACGAAATGGATATTAAAATAAAAAATTAGCCCTACATAAAATTCAAAATTCATGCCAATAAGCAAATTTTGCCACCAACTTTTTCGCAATTTCCAGAATCCAGTAAGCCTCCTCAACCCTAAATGCATAAATCAAAGCAAAATAAAAAATAGCCCCTAGTCCGATGATTAATCCCAGAATAACAATGCTTACGAGTTTCCCGGTAGCTGCTATGTACGCCGACGATATACCGTAAAGCCATAGGACTGCAAATCCCATTATGACCGACGACGCCACGCTTTCTATAAAAACCCCAAGAATCTTTTTCCCGCCCAGGCCGGATATCTTCTTTTTCAGGTTCAAGATGAGGAGAATCGTCGTCACCGCAGCGGAAAGGCTTGTGGCGAGCGCAAGACCGCTGTGCTGCATGTACCTTACAAGCACGAGGTTCATCACTATATTAAACCCTACGGTCATAATCCCGTTTATCATAGGGGTCTTCGTGTCCTGAAGGGAGTAAAATGTCCTGTTATGGACGTCCCTGTACCCGTAGAAAACCATCCCCAGTGAGTAAAAGATGAGAGCCGACGCAGTCATGGATGTTGCCCTGCCGGTAAACTCTCTCCTATCAAACAATACGGACACGATGGGATGGCCTAATACCACGGCACCTGCGGTAACAGGGAGGATAATTAGGGTGATTACATTCAGGGCTTTCATCAGCTTTTCCTTGAACTCGACCATATTATCCTCCGCGGTAAGGCGGGAAAGAAGTGAGTATATGACAACCGATATGGACATGCTGAAAAGGCCGTAAACAAAGCCGTTTAATTTGTTTGCGAAATTTAATGCCGCAATGCTCCCCTCCGGAAGTCCCGACGCCAGCATCCTGTCTATCAATGTGTTCAGCTGCTGCACCGCCGCCCCATCATGACCGGCACTGATAGCGACGCAACTTTTATTACATCCCCGTCTTTAAGGTCAATTACAGTCCGGTATCTATAGCCTTTTTGGAAGGCAAAAATCAATAAAAGCAAAAGCTGCAATGCTGATCCTGCCAGAGTAGCCGCCACAAGGCCGTAGGGCCCCACCATATCGTGAAGAAGCAGAGCGGCGATGATTATGAAGTTGTACGGTATCCCTATCAGTGTGGGCACTGCAAACTCGTGTTAGACTAGAGAAACCCCTGAAAAATATTGCTAAGGCCTATGAATATCACCATGGGAAAGGCAAGCCTGGTAAATCCAACGGCAAGTTTTAATGCCTCCCCTTTGAAACCCATGGCGATAAAAGAAACTATTGGCCTTGCGAAAATGACACCTAAAAATGTTACGACCATGCTCCCGAAGAGAACCGCGGTTATAATCTTATTCGTGAATTTAACCGCCTCCTCCCTGCCCTTTTCTACCATTATCCTGGAATAAAGCGGGATGTACGTGGTGGCTATGGCCGCCGTAACGCTGGCAAAAAGCATCTGCGGGATAGTCTGTGATACAAGGTATGCGTCGGTGACGTGCGTCACACCGTAGGTGCTTCCGAGGACTATCTCCCGGAAGAAGCCCGTAATTTTGCTTAGCAATGTTATCATCATTACGACGATCGTTGCTTTTTTGTAGCTTATTTTTGTTTCCATGTTTCGTACCTCTTTATGAATCTTACTTCTTGAAATTAATGTTCGTTAACTTTTACCTTCTTTTATAAAAAGTTCTACTAAAAATGCAAAATTCCTTTCCTTGAATTTTTAATCAATTGTAATTCCACAGTATCGAATTTATTATTTTTTTCACAAAGAAGGAATTTTTTGATATTAAACAGAAATTATTAATATCGAACACAAGTAAACAATCATTAAATGCTAAATCGAACAAATTTGAACACGGAGGTCAAAAATGCTCACACTAGAACGCCGTAAGAAAATTTTGCAATGGATAAAACAAAACGGCAGGGCCGAAGTGGGAGAACTCGCCGCAACTTTCGGTGTGTCTCCCATGACCATAAGACGCGATTTGAGGCACTTGGAGGAAGAAGGCCATCTTCTGCGGGCAAGGGGCGGTGCATTGGCCAGAGATTCATTTATCGATGAAGTCCCCTATCGGTCAAAAGTAAGTGCAAATATCGAACTCAAGCAACTAATCGCAGAAAAAGCGTGTTCCCTTATCAAAGACGGCGACTCTGTGATACTCGATGCCGGATCCACTACTCTGGAGATTGCAAAATGTCTAAAAAAGACTTGCAAAAATCTAACTGTGGTGACGAACGATTTGAATATAGCCCTCGAATTGGCCGACATCGCAAATATCAATGTATTCACAACAGGAGGCAAAGTCCAACCCGGGTTATACTGCCTCCTGGGTGAAGAAGCTATCAATTTTATAAAATCTATAAATGTAAATATCGCGTTCCTTGGTGCAGCAGCTATCGATTCGGATTTAGAGTTATACACTCCTACGCTGGAAAAAGCCCACCTCAAAAGAACTATGATAACTTCCGCCGCAAAATCGGTGGTAGTGGCAGACCATACCAAATTCGGTCACAGAGCTTTCGCAAAAGTATGCAGCATTGATGCTGTGGATGCCCTCATTACCGACGACGGAATAGGTGAAGAATTAAAAACTAAAGTGGAAGACCTCAAGATTGAGGTAATTTTGTGTCCGGCAAAATCATACGTAAAAAATGGGAAAGGAGGATAAATCAGATGGCAAATTTCGCGGTAATAGCCGACGATTTAACCGGCAGCAACGCTACGGGGGCACTCCTGGCCGGTTCTGGCTTTAAAGTTGTCACACTAATAAACTATGAAAACCTTGAGATTTTTAATTTCGAAACATACGACGGAGTTATTGTCAACACTTCTAGCAGGAGCATCGACAAAACCGAGGCTTTAAACCGAGTCAGAACTTGCGCTTCTTTCATGTATAAAAAGGGAATAAGATATTTTGGAAAGCGAATCGACAGTACCATAAGGGGTAACCTTGGCGCCGAAATAGAGGGAATCCTCACGGGTCTAGAATCTGAGTACATAGCCGCTGTTGTCCCTGCATACCCACGCTCAGGTCGTATTGTAGTAGGGGATTATCTCCTTGTAAACGGATTACCTGTAGATCGGACAGAAGCTGCCCGGGACCCGAAAAACCCCGTAAAGGTTTCGGACGTACTGGAGGTCATAAAGGAACAGACCGCCATGCCTGCCTGTCACATCTCCTTAGGGACGATTCTGAAAGGTCCCGAAGCTATAGCCGAAAATATAAGGCATGCAGTAGACTCAGGCAAAAAAATTATCATTTTCGATGCGGTAAGCGACGATGACATCGCCGATATAGCACTGGGCCTTCATAGGTCGCGGGTAAAAGCAGTAACTGTAGACCCGGGGCCTTTTACACAAAATTATTTTTCACTTGTCATTCAAAATGGTGACAGGCATATTGAGGGCAAAGTAATGGTAATATCCGCCAGCACTACGCCTTTAACACGAAGCCAGCTTGGCTACTTGCAAAAGGAATATAAAGCCGAATTTTTAAACATCGATGGAAATTTACTTCTAGATGAAAAAGCAAGGGAAGATTATTTGCTGTATACGGCAGATAAAATATATGACATCGGCGTAAAAAACAACATCTTCGGGCTGAGGGTTGCTGAAAAGGAAGAGATGCTGATTGACCTGAACGCGGAAGCCCAACGTCGAAACACCACCGCAGATTTTCTTTCGATAAGGATAAATAGTGCCCTTGCCCAAATAGCCAAAAAAGTACTAGAAAAGGGAATCCCAAATCTCAAGGGTGTTTACATCACGGGCGGTGACATGACCGTAGCTTTCTGCCAGGAAGTAGGGGCTCTTGCCGTAGAAGTTTCAGGAGATGTGCTTCCACTGGCGGCCTATGGAACTCTCGTTGGCGGTGACTTTGACGGCCTCAAAATCGTGACAAAGGGAGGCCTCGTGGGAAATACGGAAAGCGCTGCAAAATGCGTTGAATTTCTTCTGAAATAGATAACTTTCAAGAGAAGGAGTGAAGTATCTTGCAAAAAAGACCTCTAATTGCAATTACCGCAGGAGATCCTGCCGGCGTCGGCCCAGAAATTGTCGTAAAAGCCCTGTCCAATAAAGAACTATACGAAAAAGTTAAGCCGGTTGTAATATGTTCTAAAAACATCATTGAGAAAGCTTTAGAAATAACAAAGGTGAAGATGGACGTTTGTCCTGTAGAAATCGACGCACTTAACCGACTGGGCGAAAAAGACTTTTCTTTCGATAAAGTTTTCCTAATAGATTTGAAAAATGCAAGTAACGATATCCCCTTCGGTAAAATATCTGCGGAAGCGGGTAAAGCTGCCTTTGAATACATTAAAAAAGCTGTACAGCTTGGGATGGCAGGACTTATAGACGGTGTAGCAACCGCCCCGATAAACAAGGAGGCAATTCATGTTGCGGGCATTGATTTCATCGGTCACACGGAGATGTTTGCAGAACTAACCAACAGCCCCGATGTCTTAACAATGTTCCAGGTAAGAAACCTCCGCATATTTTTCCTCACCCGGCATCTTTCGCTGATTAAGGCATGTTCCATGGTGAAGCTGGAGAATATCTACAAGACTCTCGTCAGCTGCCATAAAGCGCTGCAGACACTGGGCATAGAAAGTCCTTCAATTGCTGTGGCAGCCTTAAACCCACACGTAGGTGAAGGAGGGCTATTCGGAGACGAGGAGGTGAAAGAGATAATTCCGGCCGTTGAGAAGGCTAAAGCTGAAGGCATAAATGCAGTGGGTCCTGTTCCAGCGGATTCGGTCTTCTACCTTGCAAACCTGGGCCGTTTTGACGCCGTGCTCTCGCTATATCACGACCAGGGACACATAGCCGCTAAAATGCTGGATTTTGAGAGAACCGTAAGCGTAACCATCGGCCTTCCGTTTATAAGGACTTCGGTTGACCACGGCACAGCCTTCGATATTGCCGGGAAGGGAATTGCAAGTTCAGTAAGCATGGAAGAAGCCATAAAGGTTGCGGGGGACTACGCTTTTTTGGTTAAAAACAAAGGTAAATAGTAACGGGAGGGTGAATTTAATGAACGGCGTTTCTGGAATTCAGATGATACTGAGCCTCATTATCGGTGTCTCCGTCTTGGTTTTCCTCATAATTAAAGACAAAAATCCATGCCTTCTCCGCCCTCATCATTGCAGCATTATTAACGGGTTTGATTGGCGGTATGCCGCCAGCCGTGGGTGACGTAAACGTGGCAAAATCTATAACCACCGGCTTTGGCAATACTCTAAGCAGCATAGGTATAGTCATCGGTTTTGGCGTGTTATGATAGGAAGATTGCTTGAAGTACCTGGCGCTGCGGAGCGCATGGCCTATACATTTTTGAAGTACTTAGGCAGAGGAAAGGAAGAATGGGCATTAGCTGCCAGTGGATATGTAATATCTACGTAATATCTATACCCATATTTTGTGATTTGGGTTTTGTTATTCTTTCTCCTTTGACAAAGGCCCTTTCCATGAAAACTCGAAAGTCCGTGCTGACCCTTGGTGTGGCCTTGGCTATTGGTCTTGTAGCTACCCATCAGGCGGTTCCACCGACCCCTGGTCCTTTAGAGCAGTAGCAGGAATTTTTAAAGTCCAGGTCTTTTATTCTCAATTCCAATTACAGTAGCAGGGGTACTCTATGCCCAATGGCTCGGGAAAAAATATACCAAATTCCCAAAGAAGATGGTAGCGGATGGAAACGACCTGAGTTTTAACCTTCTAGAGTGGTGGAAATTCCTATAGAAGAAAGGCCCGATCTCCCCTCAACTTTCATGTCATTTGCCCCGATCGTTGTGCCTGTAATACTAATAATTTTCAACACCGTCCTGTCAGCACTCAAATTAAATCAACCCTGGGCCCAGTATCTTATATTTTTAGGCAAC
>NZ_FRCR01000024.1 GCF_900142995.1 Caldanaerovirga acetigignens
GCTAGTTTATTAAATTTTTTACTGAAAGTCTTCCTGTTCGCTGTTAAACATTTTAAAGTCGATATCGAACCACCTGCTAACCTTCAACCTTCAAGTTACAAAATCTTATCTCCTTTAAAAGACCCTTTGCCCGTTGTCGAGAAAAAAGATTACAGAAAAATCCTCGCTGAGGCCGAAGCACAGGGTAAGCCTATTTCTCCCGTCAAACGTATTAAACCGCTTAGTGTAGATATCGATAAGTGCCCGGTTTGTGGTGCTCCTGCCGATTACCTGTATAGCTTCGGTAAAGATCCTGAAGACTTCCAAAAGCTTCAGTGTAAAGTGTGTAAACACCAGTGGGCTCCTTCTAGGCCTGCCCCTAAAAAGTCCCATCCTACTTATCGCTGCCCTTTCTGCGGCTATGCTCTCAGCAAAGATAAAACCAGAAAGAATTTTAACTGTCAATTTATACGTGGGTCTTGGGCTTTCTTTGAGACAGACTGTTTCTGCTGTAAAGCAAATATGGCAAGTTCAAGTCTCTCGCGAAACTGTCCAAAATTGGGTAGTTTCCTTAGCCTCTAAGCTTGCCCCATTGGTTAAGTCTATTCATCTTCCTTTGTCAGGCCTTGTGGTTATAGGTGTGAAGGCGACCCGCATACCTATAGGCCATACAAAAACCGTCTAGAGCGCTTATTTGGTTCATACAAGGCTCATTACAAGCGCCATAAGTCTTTTAGTTCTTTTGAAGGTGCTGTAGCTCATGCCTTGCTGTATCAGCTTTACTACAATCACTTAAAGCCTCATGAGGCTTTCAATGGCAAAGTACCTGTACCTCTTAAAGATAAGCATGGTAAAAAAGTCGATAATTGGGCCAAACTGATTCAGTGGATTGTTGAGTCTAATCAAACTCAGAAATCTTGACAATCTTTATACGGTAAACTAGACTGAATTTAAAAGCAGTCTTTTTACCGCAAGGGTGAAGTATGCCTTTTTTTCCGTTAAAGCTCCTTTATTTTATTTTCTTTAACTTTGGTTTATCAGCTCCTTTTGCTTTTTTGATTTGCCAGCTACTACCTACAATTTCCATATTTTAGGGAATCCTCATATTCTTATTTGACGCTACCCTATTTTTTCCTTCATTATCTTCTACACTTTTTAATTATTTCCTGCCGTGTTAGAACGACTGGCGGATTTTGGGGTATGAACGGCGAAATGGGATGATATAATGGAATAAAAAGGGGTAGAGAAAGTATTTACAAAGAAATGGGGGTGAAAAATGCATAGAAGAAAAATAAACTTGATATTCCTCATAAATTTGGTACTTGCTTTTCTGATATTACTACTCAATTATTTAAAGGGTCCCAGTATCTTGATAACAGAAATACCGCAAAAATTAAAAATATGGAAAACTATGCAATACTGGACTTGGTTACTGTATGCTATAGCAGCCGGATATTTTTTTTATGACTATTTATGTTATAAGAAATGTAAAATTATTGAAATTTTCATTATAATATTTGTAGTAATTAATATTATAGCTTTTTTCATTATCTATCGTCAGTTTCTATATTGAAATTAAAATCCGAAACTTGGGTACAGAAAATATATCTGTGCCCGACTTTCTTCTAATCAGTTATCCATTGATATTCATTTGGAATATTCATAAACAGATGTAATTACTTTAGCCCTACCACCGTCACGTACCATCTTTTGACAAATTTCATTTCTTTTTCTGACATCATCATTTTCAAATATCATACCTATTAACGTTTGAACTGTTAATCCTATCGATAAAGCATTGATAGCAAAAGCCGCTTTTTCTGAAATGTAATGACCGCAAAAAGTTGAAACCACTGTCAATCCTAATGCAGCAAAAGCTGCCCCAAAATCGGAGTAATCATATCCACCTTCCCGATTGATATAATCAGCAAATTCTACAGGAGTAAAATAAGTTGTTGCCTGTTTAACAAGTCTTGTAGGCATTAAAACACCCTCTTTCCAAATATAATAATTCTTCCTCGACCCTGCTAAAGCACATTAAATAAACCAAATCATTGAGGCTCCATGTTAACACACCTCTGATTTTATTTTATTAATTTATTTCCCTCGCACTTTATAAAGAGCAAACAGGAGACCTTTTTAATAACCCACTGTTCAAAAAATTTCTTTACTATATCCTTTATTTTTTTCCTTGGTCACTTTTCCCTTCATTGTTGACATCCCCATACATCCTTCTTTATTAAAAATTTTTTGAATTATATGAGGTTTAGAATTTAAAAACCGTGTTCGGAATCCAATAGTATTTTAAAAACACAAAATATGTATAATTTTACTCCAGCCATAGGAGAAAAATCTTTGCAAAATGGGTATTCAAAAATGTGAAATTTTCTCTTGCAAAAAACACATTCATCTCATTGCTTTTCTTATAATATCTTCTTTTGACATTGAAATTATAACAAGATACATATCCCCAGGCATCTCAAAGATTTTATCATTAATCGAATATATTATCTTAGGTTTAAGGGCATATAGTTTCTGGGGATTTTTTGATTCCATAAAAACAGCTACGGCCTTGGAAGAAAAAGGCGCTAAAGTCAACCCACCGATGGGGAAATCCTTCCATTCGTTATTTTCTAATGTTGCGTTATCGTCATATTTGATATTTATTTTGGTTAAATTGGGAGAATCGTAAGCTATATCATTCAGAGTTACCGGTTGGTTGCTCTTGTTCTCCACTACAAACATATAATATGGATAATCTATATTTTTACCACTAGACATGGTTATATGCTCACGAATCCTTAATTCATTTTGCTCATACGGTATAATTTCAAAAACCCATCTTCCCAAAGGAATTATATCCTTAACATTACTTTTTTCTATTATCAAATTAAGATTGTCGTTTTTATATAAATGCGGTGTTTTGATCTTTATATAAAAGTTTATTAAATACTGCGATATATTTTCTCTCGAATATCGCAACTCAATATCTTTTTTGATTATCTCTGCTGTATCAGGTAAATTTAACAAATCAAATTTGATTTCACTTAATTTTATATCTTTATTTATTACGAACCAGGGAATCTGCAATAGAAAAACTTCATTATTACTCGCACATATATATCCTTCCCAATCATTTAAAAAAAGTTCGGCCTCAGTGCTTTTACGCTGGCGATAGATTAAGAAAATAATACTTGCTATTAAAATCATAACCAGCGCTATTGTAACTGTATTTTTTTTCTTCACGATGGTAATCCCTCCAATCTAGAAGAGGGGGCGGTTACCCCCCTCCTCTTTCAACATTAAATATGAGGAGCGCACACAAATTTGTAAAAAAATTATACGACCTCCGTGTATACTTACGAGCCTCAGCTAAAAACATCATTTAAGTATGTTATTTTTAATATTTCACAGCTCTATAATCCCAGTGATCCCAACCTTTGGGATACACATATGCATATTCTCCTGTTGGAACATCATACCCATCATTATGAATCCACTTTTGTTGTTTTACACTTTTGGTTTTATATACACTTCTCACTTGTATTTCTATATACTGACCATCGTACTCAAAATATGCTGTATATGATGCCCATTGAGAACCGCTATTAGTAAAACTATATCCTACTGATGCCTCAATTTCAATTTTTGAACATTTAAGCGTTCCAGAATAGGTGCTACTCCAAGATTTTTGTTCACCATAAGCTATTGAATCGCCTTTATAACCAGTCCCTGAAGCTCCGATTTCCCAAGAGCTATACGTCCAATATTGACTTCCTACCTCTGCTACTTTCCAATACTCCCAATATCCCCCCGCATCATTCGGTTTTATTAGATTACCATTATCAGCGAACGCCAAATTGCAGTTTATTATCATTAATAAACAAACTATTACTAATAAAGATACATTTTTCTTATTTAACATTCAGATTATCCCCCTTTTTATTAAATTTTTGGATATCGTTGAGAGAACATTTAATAGAGTAACTATTTTTTCTCCTTTAAAAACTTCTTGGGAACAAGATTCAGTTTTTTTAAAGGCTTTAGTTAAGGTTATTTTCAAGCTTTTACCAATGGTAGCCCCTTCCCATACAGGTAAACAAATAAGTTACTAGCCCAATGGTCTCACTCCCCTTCAAATAGAATTTTACCCTCTACTATTAAAAGGACATTCAAACAGCTTATAAGTAAAGGTATATGAAGCCACATCTACCCATGAAGAACCCGTATACTTCTGTAAGACAAGCTTTACAACCACTTTGTCGCATATTCTATTGCACTGAGTATAACCGTTAAATTTCTACCGAACCATTCCTCTGATCCTGGATGCGGCAGTGCCAGATATCTATCAAATAGTCTTCTTGCTCGGTATAATATCCATTTATATCCTCGGAAAGGCCTCTTATGTTATGTGATACTGCGTAATCCCTCTCGGTTTTCTCGGGTGACGCTGCAAAGACCGGGAAACAAAGGCTTAAGATTAAGATCAAAATTGAGATCAATTTAAGCGGCCTGTAACTCATAAAAACCATCCCCCTTTTAATTTTCTCCTCTATAAAAATAGTCGTTTTATGCTGCCAAAAAGTTCCCTGAAATTGAAAATTTTTTAATAAAAAAAAGAACGGGTTTTCCCCGCTCCTTATGCTGATTTTTTCCATCTAAACAAAACATACAAAATCATTCCTACAATTATTCCCAATAGAAGTCCGCTAATAATTGCCTTGATCAATTCCAAAGCAGTAAATGGTTTATAAAGATTAACGGTAAACAAAATAACAAATAGGAGAGAAGAAACTAAAACAAATTTGTTATAAAGAAAGCACATTCGCTGTTCAATCCTTCAATAAAGTGACAATATTCTATTGTTTACTTCGATTGCCCACAATAGTTCTTATTAATAAAGCATCAACTCCTCTATAAACATACCCCTCAGGATCTGCAAACATATAAATATTAACAAACATATAGTTTTTTGGATTACTAACCCCACACCCTCGTATTCAAAACCGTAATGGAAGTTACCTCTCCCACACACTCAAGCATATGTCCTAGTAGCATTATTCCATAAGCATTCTTCCCAATTGAAAACCTGACAAATACTTAAAGCCCCTCTTTTATACCAGGGAGCTATATATAAAACTTGCTATTATTGCTAAAGATGAAAGCCCTTATACACCAAAATTGCTGTATGTAGAAAATATAAATAAAGGCCCCCATCAATCGCTGGAATATATAACGCCAAACAAATTTTACGAAGAATTTTTAAGAAATAATGCGGGCTGGGAAGTACTAGTCGTTTAAGTCTAAATAACCGGGGCCAGCATAATCAGTCTTAACTAGAAACTTTAACGTAAGCTTTCTTCCCGTTGATCCTTAACTCGAAATAAAGGGTATCTTTATATTTATTGAATATCTCCTTTTCTTCTTCTGAAAGTTTATTATAGTGCCTCATCAATACTCCTCCTTCGGCATGAATTCTTTCCCCTGGTTTCAATACAATATATTCATGAGGTGAAAACATTTCCGTTTGTTGGCCAGCAATAATTATTTGATTTAACTCCGGAGGAACGAACCTTTTTAAATTTACTTTAATAGTTTCATCTGAAATATTTATTACTCTAAATTCATATATCAGGTTGCAGGCTTCATCATCCGGGCCGCCTTCTTCTGTGGTATGATCGAAAAGCAATCGAGATTTATACATTTCAATTTTTATGTATTTTTCATAATCTATTTCACTAGCTCCTGAATTTATTCTGTCTATTACGAAGGAAACGTCTGGGAGGAAAGGATCGGCAAAATATTGGCATCCAGTTAACAATAAAAAAGAGAAAAGAAGATAAATGATAATTAATTTTTTAATAGGTTTCATAATATTTTCTCCCCATTATCCATGCCTCGTATGCTAATTGACTTAACACATTGTATTTCATATAATTTGGAGCTTTTGCTATAACTTCAGGGGGATAACCATTTTGATGACTAAAAGCATAATCCCTCCATCTAAATTCGCCAATATCCGTGTTAAAATACCATATCTTGTAATACTTATAATAATATCTGCTCAGGCTATAGCCCACATTTTTCCACGTTTTGCTGTAGTCCCAAACATATAGGTCATGGTAAAAATCCCTGTATGTGTACTTTGTTTCCGTTTCTACTCTCTTGTAAGGGTCTATTTTTGACAAATCCGTATAAATAGCCTTTAACGCATTGTATATTTCTTCTCCTCTTCTGTATATATCCCCAAGACCAGGCACTGCCTTAATTATCAATATTGAAGCATATTTAAAAGTTTCGAAGTTGGTAAAACTTTTTCTCGGCGTCCCATTAATATATCCAACTTCGTTTGTCAAAACATCTTCTATTTTTACGGTTCCGTAACCCGGATCTACATATTCCACTCCTATTTCCCTATAAGAATCTAATTGAGGCGGAATAATTATTTGAGATTTCAATATAATTCTATCATCTTTTGCACTTGGTAAGTTTTTATCAACAGGCTCTGCTAATGCGTTACTTAAAGAAAACACGAATAGAAAAGCCATTATAGATAATTTTTTTAATAAATTCACTTTTAATCCCTCCCGCATTAAAGTAAAACATTTAATTTTTTCGATATCCTTATTCGAATGCTAACCTTTCATAGCTCTCACCCCTTTCCCCGTGTTTACTTAAAAAATAGGGGTACCGCCTCCTTAAAAAAGTTTTGTTGCTGGTCAACATAATCTTTTTCCTCTATAATATAGTCGTTTTATGATGTCAAAAAGTTCCCTTAGAATAAAATTTTTTTATAATAGACACGTAAACATATCGAAGATGAGGTATGGTTCAGAATAAAAAAAGAATTGGAGGCCCAAAAGGACAAAAAAATGACCATCACGAAAAAAATGGCCTAAGCAGCTTTTGTCTTGGAGGTTTTTTATGGGGATGTATGCGGGAATGCCGGCAAAGAGGTGATGGCCGATTCAAAGTTTTTTCAACGTTGTAAGGAAATACTGATAATATAACGAGCTTTTCCGGAAAGACAGCCGCCGAAAACTATGAAACACAAAAAAATTTTCTTATCTCTATTGATGAAGTGCGGAAAAAGTTAGACTTTTGCATTGCAGTTCCGGAATATCTGCCGGAGTGGTACAGTTTCTACGGTGCGAAGATTTCCGACGAGGGAAAGGTTTTTTACCTTAATTTATAGAAAACGAATGGAAGAGGAACTCAGGATTGAAGAATTTTCTATAGCGCGGGAAGCGGATATTTCTCACAATTGCCGGACAAATGACGCAGAACTAAAAGACCTCAGCATAAAAGGTTCTGGAGCCACGCTCATTCATTTCAAAAAAAGCGGCTTAAGGCAGCTTTTATACGAAAATGGCTCGATTTATTTTATAATCACCAGGAGATTAAGCTAAGGGGATATAATCCGGGTAGCTGAAAGCATGAGGCCTTAGGAGAACTTTACATTCACCTCGCCCAATCCTTCGTGGAATTCTTCGCTTATTTTAAGATATTGCTGAAAAATTGGTTCATCTCCAAAGCTTCGGTCGTCCATTCTTACTCATTTACGCCTATTTATCGTATAGATTTTGTAGGTATAACTTTACCATTAATAACAATGGCTCTTATTTTTCTATTCTCGGTTTAATTATAAAAATTCTTGTATCTTCTGGATTATTTACACCCCTTTTTATTGCAACTTTGATATACATGTTTTGTTTACCAGTGTCCATATTCAAAGAACGTGGTTTTAAGTATAGATAATAAATTTCTTTACCTTCTATCTTAGATTTTGCTAGAAAAAATCTCCTTCTTTATCTTTAACTTCATTTATCCAGTCTTTTACATACGGTTCGGTAATTTCGTACGGTTTTTTATACTGTACTTCAACACTTATTACCCCTAAATAAGTACATGCAGACAGTAAAAAGTATAGATCAAGTCCAATTTTTTGTGTAAAATTCCCTCTTGTTAGAATCAGGTGATAAAAGTTTAACTTATCGAAACTACTTTTTCTTTTACTTTTTTGGTAGTTTTCTTTATGCCACTCAAAGTATTCGGTCATATCCAAGTATTTTTTGCCAGAATTCCATTTTTCGTCCTGTTCCATAAGCAATACCTCCAATTAGACGTATAGCTGATTTGCGGTTGGCAAATATCCTTAAACCTTCAACTTTGGCGTATCTCTTCGTTTGGCCGCTCTAAAGCATTTGTAGTTCGAAGCCTTTTCCTATCCGCTCAGAAAACTCTAATACCGCTAATTTTCTTTTTTTTTTGCTCAAGCTATCACCTCTCATTTAAAGAAAAAGACAAATACGAAGGATCAAGGAAACTCTACCATTTAAGGAAGATTCCCTATAGAAAAACTTATTCCTTTTAAGTATGAATCCTTGTCGTAAACACCTACTATTATTATGTTATACGTCCCTTTTTCTACTAAAAAGGAAAGAGGTATTAATTCGTTCTCTATAATGTCTTTATCCCTATTTCTGTAAAAATCCGTCGCAAAAGTAAGCGACCGTCCTCCTACCGTATCCCCTATTGCAACCAATTTAGTTTTAGGAATGGTTTCACCCGATGTATTTTTAACTATGCAACTGACTTCAGCATAATTGCTTGCCGTATCATATTCTACTTTTGTTATGGTAACAGATGGTTTCATAAATTTGCTTCCTTTTTTGACGTATATGACCGTCCTTGTATCTTCGTCCCACATTATACTGTCTCCTGATACCTTAGAAAAATCCCTCAGTGGTATAAAATATCGGTCGTTCACGAGAAGCAGCGGGATGTCGAAAACCTTATCGCCTATAGTTATTTTTTTTGTGGAAGTATTTAAAACCATTTTCTCCTGCTCGTTATATATAGCTATGCTCCCGTCGTCTTTTTTCCAATAAACATGATAACCAAGAATATCGAAAATCAACCTCAAAGGCAAATATGTTTTGCCATTTTTTATAAACGGCCTCTGATCCACATAAGGAAATATATATCTTGGAACGTTTTCTAATACTTTTGGTTCACTACTTTTGAAGGGGCCATAATCCACGTAAGGTCCTACGTAAAGCAGTTTGATATCATCGTAGTTTATATCGTCCGCTTTTATAACAGGCTGAAAGACAAATAGGACACAGACTATTAATAGGTATAAGGGAAGTTTTTTTATCATCCTTACTCACCTCCACTTTATTATCTATAATCGATATCTACTGCTTCTTCATAATCCTGATGAATAGTATTTACTTTTACTATAGTTGCATCAGGATAAGTCGTTCTACTTCCCGTTTTTGACGAATCCCATAACGTCATCGTCGAAAAGGTGGCAATCTGCAGATTAACCCATTTACTCCCAAGGAAATATTCCCCTGTATCAAAGTCATCATACTGCTGAGCAAGAGATGTTACTCTCTTCATTTGTACTCCGCTCCCATTTTGATTCCAGGTACCCCTTTTAACCTTGCGAACAATGGTGAGGTTTTTTCCATCTGGTGTACTTACATATAACACTACCTCATTCGGAGCACTAACATAAAATCTCAGAAAAACCTGAGTTCCTGGTGTTATGCCGTTCCCCCAAGGACTTTCACTTCCACGGAAACCTTCCATACTATCACCCGCTTGTTTAAAAAAAAGGCACCCATGTTTTTGTTGTAATGTCATATAATATTCCAGCGTCAATTTCGCCTCCGTCGCTAGTACGTCCTCCAAGATACAAATAAGGGACTGTATTTGGTGCACCTTCAGTGTGAGGTACTATCTTTATGTTATTCGTAGTTAATGCATAACCTTCCACTTTTCTATAACCAGATTTGGATAATATCCTTCTATATGCTCCCGTACCACTTTGTATTATTAGATATTGGGCATCTACTTGATTAATATTTTTTCTTATTTGACATTCTAGTGGTAAGGCATACTCTATATTATTCATTTTAAAAGATCTCTTATTACTGTTTACTTCATATTTATGATATATTCGTTTAAGTTCTACTTTATTTGAATAAACATTGTCGTTTTCATCAATATATATTACATTTTCCTTTTCTTCACCATTTTCTAGATTTTGCATCACTTTCTCCATAATTTCATTCTCACTTTTTAATTGTAACTGTTGAAAATTATTTTGTGGTAATGCAAAAACACTTGTTGTAAGAATTAAACAACTTATTATCAAAAAAACTATTAATTTTTTTAATAACATTACAACTTCTCCCCCTTCTTATTTTTTGATTAACTAAACAAAACTCCTAATATCTTAGTTTTCTCTAAATTTTACGTCTGTTTTAAAACCCAATAACTCATAATAGAATCATCATTAATATTTTAAACTGCCAATAAGCGGATTTAAATTGACCCATTTTCAGCGAACCAGAAGCTGATAAATTAAACGTTCCTCTTAATTTTTCCCTCTATAATATAGTCGTTTTATGCCAGCAAAACGTTCCCTTTAGCTTAAAATTTTTTTATAATAAGATTAACGATTATTTCAAAGGCGGTATTTTAATTAATTATGCAATAAACAATTATAGAAGCTCGGCAAGAGCTTCTATAATTACTTTTGAGACTCCAAGGGCACATTTGTCGCTTAATATGAATAACCACTCTTCAATGACTTTTATCAATCATTAAACAAATTATTTTAGCTATAAAATTTATTTTTGATTATTCCATTATTCCAACTAAGGTATATAACCTATACACTGTAATAGGAAGCATCAATATAAGTAATGTAATCACAATGGATTTAATTCCACGCTCGTTAACAAAGGCTTCCCCTTATAATAATGGCGAAAGGTTGTGCGTCTAAATGCATACATTAAAGTTGAATAACAAAAACCTATCACAACCGCCATCGAAACCATATTTTTTGTGAAAAGAAGAGTTATACCTATTCCAAGCAAAAGCATAACGATACTCTCTGTGATAGTAAAACAATGAAGAACAGATAAAGGTTATCGAAGAAGCTATTTAACGAGGTTATGAAGGAGCTTCGTCCCAGTAAGAATGTTTCAATCAGAAACTCTTTTGAAGTATTTCAATATTATATTTTTTCCTTAGATTATTTTTGTATTGTTCAAAATATGAATGAACCTTCGCCGGATCTCTTCTTTCTTCTTCTGGCATCGAGGATAATATTTTTTCTTTTAATTTACCAATAGATAAAAATTTTTGATATCCAGGGATAAGCTTATTCCAGTATTCGTCCTCACTAAGCCCTAAGCCTTTGATGTATTGTTTTATATAGTTTTGAATCTCCATAAATTCTTGTCGATCGGCAACTTCGATTTTACCTGCACATGCATCATTTATTGATTTTCTTACTTCTTCCGCATATTTTTTAGCTTCCTCGTATGAGACTTCTAAACCTTGGGATTTGGCTTCCTGATATAAAACTTCATTATCTATAAACCTATCAAGCAACTCATCCGGACTTGCTTTTTGGGGAGGAGGTATCAAAACATTCTCACCAGCCTGCTGTGTTATGCTTTCATATTTTTTTGTCTGATACTCGTATTTTTGTTGCTCGATTAATAATCCTATCTCAAGATCGTTTTTAGTAATTTCTTTACCATTTATTCTAGCGATTACTTCCCTATTTGGGTCATTTTTTAAAAGTGCGACTTTTTGACCCAATGAATACCACTTATCAACATTCGCATAAGTTATAGTAGTTAAAATAATAGCTACCAAAAAAATCGTACCTAAAATAAGATTTATTTTTTTAAACATTTTCATCAAACTCCTTTATTTAATTATAATTTGTCACATTGTATAATCTCCACATTTCTATGGTTGGAGATGCATATACCTCTATTTGACCTAATTGGTACCATGTGTCATTTTGGAATAAAGTAATACTAGTAGAATTTTCTCCAAATGAAAAAACATCATTTTGGTCATATATGATCGGGTAGGGGCTAGTAAAACTAGTCAACTCTTTATATAAAGAACCATTTTTATACCACTTTATATATCTCAAAAATACAATTTCTGTGTCAAAGGGATAATTCTTCCCGTTTACCGCAATTCCATCAAGAGTACTTTTTGTAACGGAGAAATTGTTGCCATTATCCTTATAATGATAACCTACTCTGGCTACAATAGTTTGTTTAAATGGCCAAAGAAATCCTCCTTGATCAGTGTATGTCCAAATTTGAAGATATTTCGCTTCATTATATGCGTACTCGTCTGCTTTTGCTATTTGCACAGGTAAAGCTAATACCATTAACAACGAAATACAAAAAATACACATACTTTTAAATAAACTCTTCATAAATCTTCTACCTCCATTAAATAATTTGGTAGATTTTAGGTATCCACTATCATTACAAAAGTGTAACATTTCACCAAATTTCAAAAAATATTGGTTTGCTTGTAATATTATTCAATTTGTTTGTTTTCATGATAAAGCACATCAATTTCTTTTTGGCGGAATACGTCCATTAAGTGAATTATTTTACATAAATCTTATCGGTTATCGCGAACGTTGAATCAGATATACCATCATATGCATAGTGATAGCTTTTTACTCTGTAATACTTACCCCTTTCCACCAAAACCACTTTTCCTCCCTCAACGTAATCGGTGTCGTAATTAGTAAAGGTATATGAAGCCACATCTACCCATGAAGAACCGGTATATTTCTGTAAGACCAGCTTTACAACCACTTTGTCGCATATTCTATTGCACTGAGTATAACCGTTAAATTTCTACCGAACCATTCCCAAAGGCTTAAGATTAAGATCAAAATTGAGATCAATTTAAGCGGACTGTAACTCATAAAAACCATCCCCCTTTTAATTTTTCCCTCTATAAAATAGTCGTTTTATGCCTCCAAAAATTTCCCTTTAGTTGAAAA
>NZ_FRCR01000025.1 GCF_900142995.1 Caldanaerovirga acetigignens
GAAGGCAGGGAAGGCCTGATAAGGTACAAATTGGGCTTCCCTAATTTAGAAGTGAAGTACAGTTTGTCCAACTATTTGCTGAATTACCTTGTGGAAGACTACAGGAAGAAAGAAATAAACAGGACTTTGATTTATAAGGCGGTTTTGGAAAACGACTTTGAAAAGATGAAAGAGGTATTTCATTCCTTTTTTGCCTCAATACCCGCAGAGTGGTATAGAAAGAACGACCTGGCCGGATATGAAGGTTATTATGCGAGTATATTCTACTGTTACTTTTCATCCTTAGGCTTTAAGGTAATAGCGGAAGATGCCACAAACTATGGAAAGATTGATATGAGTGTATTTTTAGACGGCAGAGTGTATATATTCGAATTCAAAGTGGTGGAATATGTTCCCGAAGGCAGGGCTATTGAGCAGCTTAAGAACAAAAGATATTATGAGAAATATGCCGGAAATTTTAACGAAGTTTACCTTATAGGGGTGGAATTCAGCAAGGAAAAGAGAAATATTGTTGGGTTTGATGTGGAGAAGATTAAAATATGAAATTAAATACCCGCCTTAAAAGCGGGCTTAGCCTTTTTGTAAAATTTGTTCTACTTAAACTAAAAATTCCCTGGGATACCCGCGGTTTCCGCGGGTTCATATTTTGACGGAAAATGCAGGAAAACAACAAAAAGTGTTGAAATATAATTATTGTGAATTTTCGAAGCTCTGGGTAAATATAGGGATAGCAGTACTTGTGTGAGAATTGGGATAGGACGAGCTCCTGTATACAAAGGAAAATTTGGGAGGGTGATTGTTTTATGGAGATCCCGAGGGTACGGCACTTAATCCTCTTAGTCGGCAGCAATCCGCTTCCCAATGCCGTTGCCGGAAAGCTCCTAGTCGAGGCTGAGGGGATAATTACTTTAGTTCATTCAAGTGATTCTTTTTCTGTTGCGCAGCGATTGAAAGAATGGCTGGAAAGGGAGCACCAAAAGAAGGATATAGTAAAGCTAAAAGAGGTAAAAGAGTCTGAACCATCATCAATTTGCCAGGGTGTGCGAAAGTGCCTTGAAGAGGTCCAAGGCAGAAGCATTGGGCTCAACTATACCGGCGGCACTAAGATGATGTCTGTTCAAGCTTACCGCGCTGTGGAACAGTGGGCTAAAGACAAAGGCATTACACCTGTATTCAGCTATCTTGATGCTCGTGCCTTACAGATGGTTTTTGAACCAACTGACGGCTATTTGAGCGAGAGGAGAATATACGTTGGGCGGGAAGTTATGTTGAGTCTTGAGGATTTTCTGGCTTTGCACGGCTGGCGTCTCAGAAGTGAGCCGAACAACAAACCGGTGCTTTACGATACTGCTCAAGCCCTGGCGATATTTTGTTCGCGTGATGCCGACTCTTACGAGAAGTGGAACAGCTGGATTAAAGAAGAATTGCTCAGTAAATGCAAGCGTCCTACCAACCTCAATAAATGGAAAAGTAAAACTGAACTTATGCAAATAACTCTAAGTTGCAAAGAAGAAATGAAGGGAATTTTTAAATCTCTCCTTGACGATCAAGGAAAAGACTTGCCCTTAACTCATTCTGCCTTTAAAGACGATCCTATAAGGTTTTGCAGTTGGCTACATGGCATATGGCTTGAGCACTACGTCCTTGGCATCCTCAATAAATTGAAAGAAGACCTCCAATTGGGTGAGGTAGCGCAAAACGTTGAGACAGAAGACGTTAAATTTGAAGTAGATGTGGTTGCCATCTGTGGTTATCAGTTATTTGCTTTTTCTTGCTCAACATCCAATGATAGAAAGATTCTCAAGCAGAAGCTTTTTGAAGCCTATGTCCGCGCACAGCAGCTGGGAGGTGACGAGGCGCGGGTAGCACTGATTTGCTGCGCTGAAGATCCTGCCGGTTTAGAACAGGAAATTCGACGTGACTTTGATTGCGAGGGACGCGTTCGGGTATTTGGACGTAAGCAACTTGCGGATCTAGCCTTTCATATTGAAGATTGGATTAAGTCTCAGAGCGGAGGGGAGTGATAAGACCGTGCAGCTAGTAATTACAGAAGTCTCCCAGATTCAGCCGTATATTTTTGGGAGCAACAGAATGCGAGAAAATGTTGGAGCTTCGTACCTGGTCGTACAGGCCACAGAAGACTGGGCGCTAAGCATCGTTAATGAAGTTGCTCCTTGTAATAACATCAATCCAGAGAACAAAAAGGAGCTGGAAGTCGATAAGCGTATCGAGGATCTGGAGGCCGGGCTTGATGCTGAAGTTCTTTATGCAGGAGGAGGAAATTTCGTAGTACTTTTTCGTAGTGAGAATTGTGCCAGGGATTTTGTCCGGAAATTGTCGCGCAAAATACTGACCGATGCTCCGGGGCTCCAACTGGTTGCAACCAGTGAGCCTTTCGAGTGGACGGAATCACTTTCCCAAAAGGTCAAGACTGCACTAGAAGCTTTGGAAAGAAAAAAACGCGGGTGGATTCCTTCTGCTCCTTTATTGGGATTAGGCGTGACCGCTATGTGCAGCTCGACGGGGTTACCGGCTGTCGGAGTTACAACGCCAATTGGTAATGATCAAGGCTATCCTGCTTCGGCAGAAGTTTTTGCCAAAATCAATAATATTAAAATGGCACGTGAAAGATTAAAAAAGTTAATCCCTCCTCCTGAGGGCTATGAATATCCGGAAGATCTAGACTATTTAGGCCGCTCTACTGGGGAATATAGCTATATCGCCGTCGTTCATATAGACGGCAACGATATAGGACAGCGCAAAAATAAAATTGGTGAGCTATATAAAGATCCCCGGCAGAACCGCGAGTACATCAGAGCCATGCGCGCCTTTTCTGATGGTATTAAAGAAGCTGCCCAGAATGCGCTAAGGAATTCAATAAATAAGTTAGCAAAGCGGATAAAAACGTACGATGATAAACGATGTATTGTACTTCATGGAACCGACAACAACGAAAGGAAGGTCGAAATAACGAAAATCGAGCTGTCAAAGTCTTTGGACGGCAAAACTTACTACCTTCCTATCCTGCCAATTGTATACGGAGGTGATGATATTACGTTTGTCTGCGATGGGCGACTTGGGATTTCGCTGGCTATTGAATATATCCGAACCTTTGAAAAGGAAACTGCTGAGCGGCCTGATTGCCAGGATAAAGTTACGTCCTGTGCAGGTATCGCTATCGTGAAATCTCACTATCCTTTTGCTCAAGCATATAAACTTGCGGAAGACTTATGTAACTCAGCTAAAAATTATCGACGAAAAATTGAGATCGAAGGTTCATATTTGGACTGGCATTTTGCCTTAAGCGGCTTCTCAGGGGGTATTAAGGAAATTCGCGAACGAGAATACAAAGTTAAAAAAGGTTGGCTCACATTGCGGCCAGTTACATTGGATGAAAATCCCAAAGAATCACTTCGCGCCTGGCCGGTTGTAAGAAAAGGTATTGAAGAATTTCGAAAACCGGAGTGGGTGGGACGCCGCAACAAATTAAAAGCATTACGTGAGGTATTGCGCCTCGGCCCTGACTCTGTTAAGCAATTCGTACGTAGGTATAAAATAGAAAGACTTCCCGAGATTGTAGCATCAATGATCGACTTGTCTGAAAAAGGCTGGCATGGCGACTATTGCGGCTATTTTGATGCCATCGAACTTTGCGATTGGTTTATTCCGCTGGAGGAGGAAGATTAATGAAAATGTACATTCACATCACCCTTAAAAGCGATGCAACTTTCGGGCGCGGCGAGGGAGTAGCCGGGCTTGTAGACGAAGAAGTAGAGCATGATCCGAAGACTGGCCTCCCTTATTTGCGGGGCCGCACACTTAAGGGATTGCTGGTAGAACAGTGCGCGAATATCTTGTATGCTCTAGAAAAGCAAAATTCGAAGGCCCTGGCTAGGTTGCAGCAAGCTGCCAGCTTTCTCTTCGGTCGACCGGGCAGCACCCTAGACGACGCCCGTATGCATGTGGGTCCGGCCCTTTTGCCGGAAGAGCTGTGCCAGGCGGTAGAAGCTCACATCAAGCGTGGAGAGCTGACGCCGGCTGAAGTTTTGGAATCACTTACTGCTATTCGACGCCAAACGGCGGTTGCTGAAGAAACGGGTGCGCCAGAAGAAGGGAGCCTTCGCTCGATACGTGTTGTTTTGCGGGAGACTACTTTTATTGCCTCGCTGGATTTTGACAAAGAGCCGGATGAAGATGCAAAAGCGTTACTTGCATCTTGCGTGCTTTGTCTGCGCCGAGCGGGTAACGGGCGCAATCGCGGCCGCGGCCGCTTGAAGGCGCGGTTGTTGGATGAAAATAAAAATGACATTACAGAGGCTTGTTTGCAGCATTTTCGCCAGTTGGTGAGAGGTGAGGGGTTATGAAAGTCATCTCTTATCGCATTACCCTGCTCGAACCGGCCCTTTTGACAGCTCTGGAAGGCGACCCGAACGAAAGCGTTTCCTTTAATTATATTCCGGGTAGTGTGTTGAGAGGTGCAGTGATTGGGAAATATATGCGCTCAAGAAAGCTGAAAACTCTGGATGCCGGGGAGGAAACGGTAAGGAGGCTCTTCTTTGACGGCACCACTCGCTTCCTAAATGGTTATCCCCTTGACCGCTTGGAAAATCGGACATTGCCCGTACCGCTGTCCTGGCAGCAGGACAAGAAAGCTGCATCTATCCAGACAGATGGTGATCCGGCTCCTATTTACGATTTCGCCATTGATGAACACCCTAAGGACATAGACCAACCACAAGGCCTAAGGGCGCCGTTTTGCACGTTGTATGAAGACATGGTTCGCCTTGTAAGCCCCGAACGCCAGCTATCCATTCATACTGCCAGGAATCGCCGTTACGGTCGGGCAATACCGCAGTCTTCTAATGTGGCAGAAGAACCTTCTGGAGCGGTATATCGTTATGAGGCTCTGGCTGGCGGGCAGAGCTTTGAGGCTTTGATACTCTGTGACTGCGATGAAGATGCTGAGCTTCTCAGGCTGCTGCTTGCTGGAGAAGTCTTCCTCGGTGGTTCGAGGAGCGCTGGCTACGGGAGAGCGAAGATCCACAATGTCGATATAAAAACGGCAGCTGAAGACTGGCGCGAAGTGGACAGAGAGCTGGTAGCCCAGGTAGATGGCAAACTCATCGTCACGTTTTTGAGCGATGTTTTACTAAGAGACGAAAACGGTCAGTTTACGGCAGACCCCGGCGCGGTGACTGCTACTTTGGAAAAGAAATTGGGAATGAAGCTTAAGTTTAAAAGAGCTTTTATTCGCTCAGAACTGATAGGTGGTTTTAACAGGAAGTGGGGGCTTCCCTTGCCACAAGTGCTGGCAATTAAAATGGGGAGTGTTTTTGTTTACGAGTTGAGTGATGATTCTTCATACGATATGGCAAAGCTTTTAGATCTGGAGGCTAAAGGGATAGGCGAACGCCGGGCCGAGGGTTTCGGGCGCCTGGCCTTTAACTGGCTTACAGAAGAAATGTTAGAGGTAGAGCCTAAGGTTTCTCCCAAAGCTGTGTTGCAAACCATTAGCGAGGAGGAGAGCAAAACCATAGCGGAGCGCATGGTAGCGCGGATGCTTGAACGGCGACTAGAAGGTAAGCTGGTTGCCAGAGCTGTTGAAGTTGCCGATTTCCTGGTTGGTAATAGGGAGCTACCGAGCAATGCCCAAGTATCTAGATTGCGTGGCATAATACGTTACGAGCTTATGAAAGAAAATCCGGACCCGCAGCGCGTGAAGGATTTTCTGAAAGACATTGAAACCCGTAAGCCGGCGCGGAAGCAGTTTGAGAAAGTAAGAGTAGGGGAGCGGTCTCTACTCGAGTGGATGAGGGATACCTTAAATGAAGTCAACCCGGATAACTGGAAGCAGTTATTCGGTATAAGCAGACATGACATTCCTAAGCTAGGTGGGGTCGAACCGAAGATTAACGAGTCTTTCCGTATCAGATACATACTACGTTACATAGACGCTGTTCTGGCATGTGCGCTTGAGAAAAAAAGAGGAAAGGAGGGAAATTAGCGGTGTCTGATGCACTGTGGGCGGGTAAACAATCGCGCAAGATAATTTCCCGCATAGTCGTCGAAGGTGATCTGGTGCTGCAAACACCTGCGCACTTTGGCAACGGTGACACCGATGAGCTGGTGGACATGCCGCTTCTGGTGGACCCGCTGGATGGCCGGACGCCACTTTTGACTGGTACCTCAATAGCGGGTGCTTTGCGGAGTTACTTGCGCGAGCGGGAACGGGGTTACGGTCAAAGTGCTGATGGTAAATCAGCTAGCGTCCTTTTATTCGGGGCGCTGAAATATAATAAAAATGAAGAAGAAGGCGAACAAAGCCCGTTGATCGTTGAGGATGCATTGGGTAAAAACTTTGGAATCGAAATCCGCAACAGCGTGGTCATTGATCCAAAAAGCCGCACCACCTGGGAAAACCGGCTTTTTGACCTTGAGCTTTGGCAGGCCGGAACTACCTTCCCTTTGCGTTTTGAGTTAGTAATCCGGGAGGGAGATGACGAAGTAAGACTCAAGCAGGCCCTGGCAACGGCACTGAAAGGTTTTAATGACGGAAGCATCACGCTGGGTGCTCGCAAACGGCGCGGTTACGGGCGAGTCCGTGTGCCTGAGTGGCGAGTTAAAAGATATGATTTGACTACTCCCGAGGGCCTTCTCGACTGGATTGAGAACGGGGATAAACCTCTCGAATACGTCAAACCGGTCTCTGACATTAAAACGGCGCTCGGGATTAACGAGCTACTTCCAGACAGACGGCAGTTCTTCCATCTCGAAGCGACTTTTTCCCTTGATGGTTCGCTTCTCATTCGCTCTGGCAGTGGGCAGGATGATCGAGGCCCCGATATAGTACATTTACATGCAAGACAAGCCGATGGCAGTATTAAGCCTGTCTTACCCGGTACAAGCTTAGCCGGTGCGTTACGAGCCCGAGCTTTGAGAATAGTCAATACAATAGCCAACGAGGATGAAGCTCAAAAATTGGTGGGGGAGATGTTTGGACCTGAGGTAAACAATGGGGGTGATCCTAAGTCCAGTCGAGTCATCGTCAGCGAAGCGGTCATAAATAATGCAAGGACGGACCTTGTGCAAAACCGAGTCAGTATCGACCGCTTCACGGGTGGCGCGCGGGAGACCGCACTCTTTAATGAGCAGCCGGCTTTCGGCGGCGATGACACCGTGCTTACGCTTGAGTTGCGCCTGATGAACCCGCAAGACAAAGAAATTGGCCTCCTTTTACTTTTGCTAAAAGACCTTTGGACAGGAGATTTGCCACTGGGCGGTGAGGTCGGCGTTGGGCGAGGACGATTGAAAGGCAAGAGGGCGGTATTGACCTTGCAACGAGATGGCGGGACTCAGGAATGGAAAATTGTAGCCAATGGAAGAGGTTTGACAATAGACGGAGATCGAAATGAGTTAGAACAATTCGTCAGAGCATTGAGCAATTGAAAGGAGGGGCATCATGAAGCGCGAAATCAACAAAACATCTCCTGCAGTGGTGGAATTTATAGATACTAGCGAGATTAGTGATGTGAAGAAATGGCTGCAGAAGCAAGCCGGCATATATGGCTTAAAGTGGCTGTTGGTCCATGCCGATGACGGTGTGATCTGGGGTCGAATAGACAATGGAGAATTGATTACATCGGACACCGTTGCCAGGGAGGTTTCACCACCCCTGCGGATCGAGACACTGCTGCAAGCCCGGCTTTTTGCCCCACACGGCGAATTGCTCCTCTGGCGTGATGGAGAAAATCACTGGCACGCCCGGTTAATACGCGATACAGACAAGGACGAAACTCCAAAATGGCACGAGGCTATAGATGAACTCCAAATCCTCTGGGGAACTCACGCACAACCCCTTTGTCATGGATTTACCTTGATGATAGATGGTATCCAAGGTCTTTTCCATGCCGTGCCTTTTGAACTAACAGGGGAATATAGTAGAGAAAACAGGCCTTTACGCCTGTGGGTAAGGCATTACATCGAGGAAGATGAGGACGGCTTTGCGCGCATCGCAGCCAGTCGATTGGTAGACCTAAAAAAGGAGTGAGCGAAATGAGCAAGAGGGTTATTTTAAATCTGCCCAAACACCGCAATCCCGAACCTAACCGCACTGCCAGCGCTCCCTATAACTTCGTACCGCTACCAGAAATTGTCGTGACGGCGGTCAACAGTGCGGATGAACTTCCGGATCACGACCGGTACCACCATAATAAATATACAGGGTATTTTGACGTGACGCTTACAACCAGGTCACCGCTTTACATCCGTTGCCCTTTTACCCTGGAAGAATTTTTGCGGCAGGAGCAAGGTGAGGATGAGAGAAGGTACACCTCATTTCGCCAACAGGCAAAAAACACCCCGCACTTCTTCTACACGCGGGATCCGGGCCAACCGGTCATTCCGGGAAGCAGCCTTCGCGGCATGCTCCGCAGTCTGCTGGAGATTGTAAGTTACGGCAAGGTGCAGTGGGTGACGGAGAAACAATTGTTCTTTCGAACGGTAGATAACACGGCAGTTGGGCAATACTATAGAAGTCGCATGACCGGTAAGATCGAGGCGGGATTCCTCAGACGGACGGCTCGGGGTTACGTTATCAAGGTTTGTCAGATTGCAAGAGTACATCGTGACAGACTTAATGGTCGCCTTTACATTGGGCAAGGACCGAATCAGACACCACGTTGGAATGGTGAGCCACCACATCAATGGGCACGAGTTTGGGTCACGCTTTCGAATAATGGTAAATTCGTAAAAGAGTTAAGTTATACTGAGCGGTCGGGCTGGCAGGAAGGAGTCTTGGTCATCACGGGAGATGTCCCGCGTAAGAAAAAGGAATTTGTTTTTCTCTGGCCTGATGTCAATTCCGAAGAGATTCATGTTCCTGAAAAGCTACTTGAACGCTTTCATGACGATGACCAGATAACCCAATGGCAGGAGAGGGCCTTCCCAAAGGATGAGCCTGACAAGAACTGTAGGGAGCGCAACGGGATGCTCCGCAAAAATCCTCCTGATCCAGGGGATCCTGTGTTCTTTTTACGTGAAGACGGGAAACTTACCTTTTTGGGGCGCGCCCAAATGTTCCGGCTTCCATATGTAAATAGTCCTCTTATGCTTGTTCCCGAAGAGCTGCGTCGGCCGGAGGACATTGACTACGCTGAGGCGCTTTTTGGCTTTGCCCGCACGCGTGAAGAACTGGAAGACATGAAGCGACGCCGCGTTATTCAGAAAATACCCAAACAGGGCGATAAAAAGCGCGCCTATGCCAGCCGCGTATTTGTGACGGATGCCGTACTCGTGGAAGACCAAACCGACATATGGCTGTCGGACAGGCCCGTTGTACCCAAGATTCTCGCCTCGCCTAAACCGACAGCTTTTCAACATTATCTCGTTCAACCAAGTAGTGAAAAGAGTGAGCTTAAACATTATGACAGCAAGACACCCGAAGAAACGGTTATTCGCGGGCACAAACGCTACTGGCTACAAGGGGAGCGGACCGTAGAGGATATCATAGAAACCAACGAGGTATCAAACAACAGCACACAACATACCCAGTTTAAGCTTATTAAGCCTGGCGTAAGGTTCAAGTTCCGCATTTATTTTGAAAACCTCTCAAAGCGAGAGCTGGGTGCCATTTGCTGGGTACTGCACCCGCTGGGCGACCCGGTCAAGGAATACTGCCATCAACTCGGCATGGGCAAACACTTGGGCATGGGCGCGGTAAAGTTGGAAGCGACTCTCTATCTGACCGACCGTAATATGCGCTATAGTTCGCTCTTTGACGGAGATAATTGGCAGACGGGAATATCCGGGTCAGGGCAGGCACTGTCCGATCGTGCTACGTTGGAGCAGCTCACTAGAGATTTTGAAAAACATGTGTTGGATGTGCTCAATCCGAATAAGCCATGCACCCATTTATACGAACTAAAGCGTATCGCTATGTTGCTAAAGATGATGGAGTGGCCAGGCTATCCACCTGTACCCGATGGTCCGAGGTTTTTAGTGCATGAGAACCGCCCCAATACCCGTTATATGAGAATTCAACGTGAAAACGAGTACCGGCACCGTCCCGTGCTACCAGACCCGTCTGCTTTTGGCTGTTTAACCGGAGATGCAGAACCAACGCCATCAGTAACCTCTAGCGAGTCCTCTCTTAACCTTGAGGAAGGAAAAGAAGTGATTTTGGAACCCCATGCGAGCGCTGAATGGCGCAAGCAGATCGAAAAATGGCTTCAAAACTGAAAGATGTTTCGCTTTCAAGTCGATTGATTTTGTCGGCTCAGGGAAGAGGTAGTCGTGCCTAGAAAAGGGATGATTATCACTGGGTGCATTGATTGCGGTAAGAAGTTTTGCTGACCTGCTATTCATCCTCGAGACGATGGCCTGCCTCGGGGCCTGCGGCTAGGCTCCGGTTATGGTGATAAATTGAAAAAAGTACGCTCCGCCGGTGTCATTTAGGAGAGGTGAAAAAGTCCTTCAAAATAAATGCAGATAAATGCATCTTTAAAAAGCATAAATATAAAATAGCTCGCCTTAAAAGCGGGCTTTTTTCATGCCACCCTGCAGGAGCAGCTTTTTCCTTTCAGTGCTATGCCTGCTTTCGCGATATCCATAATCCCCCTGTCCCTCAAATCCGCCTCGTATTTTTTATTTTCAATCTGTTCCAGCGCTTTTAGGGCGTCCTTTGCAAGGTCATCTTCAGATACCTTAAACTCCATTATGATGGCCCTCGGAACTTTTCTATCGATTATTACCACATCATACCTGCCAAAACCGCTTTCCCTCTCGGATTTTATTTCGTAGCGCTCGCCTAGCACACTGAGCATCCCAAGGACAAAGGCTTGATACACTTTTTCAGCTTCATCTGCGAAAGTGTGATAGCTCGAAACCTTGAGGAGAATTTCGTTGAAATCCCTTTCGAAGGCTTCACCTTTTTTTTCAAAAAGATACTCTAACATTTGCTCTATCTTTCCATATTCAAAGCCGAGGCCTTTGAGCCAGTTTATTATTGTCGTCCTGTAAAAGGCTAGCACTTCTTTATTGGGCGGGTAAAGCTCGCACACCCACTGCCCGAAGGTGCTGTCTATTTTCTTGCTTTTCGGGGTTAGATACCCGCCGAACAGGAATAAACCCCACATGGCGCTCTCGTTTATCGAGCCGTTTTCGTATTTCAAATCCCTCAATGCAGAGGTTGATTCTATCATCTCCGTTAAGCCTTCGCCCGATAGTAGTTTTTCTATCTTTTGCTTTACGCGGGGAGGGCTATTTAGGTATTGATTCATTCAATCCAGTTTTCAATAGATAGGTCAGGAATTCTGCCGAATTCGCTTACATTGTTTGTCACCAGGGTAAGGTTTTCAGAAAGGGCATGGGCAGCAATTAATAAATCATACGCTCCGATAGTCTGCCCCGTTTTTTCAAGGAATGCGCGGATTTCTCCATACTTAACCGCTGCTCTATCGGAAAAAGGCAGTATTTCGATTGGGGCCAGAAAAGCAGCTAGAGCAGTTTGGTTCTTTTCTCTATTTTGACTTTTTTCAACGCCGTATACAAGTTCAGCCAATGTTATTACAGATATGCAAATATCGCCTATATCTAATCTCTTTAATCTGTCAAGGACATTGACGGGCTTCTTTTTGATGATATAGATGCAGATATTGGTATCAAGCATGTACCTCATTAAAATTCATCCCTTTTTTGTAATTCTGGCTGATTCCTGGTGTTTAGAAAATCTTCAGAAAAGTATTTCAGGCCTAATTCGAGACTTTTCCATGTGCTTTCTTTAGGGATTAAAATAACGATGTCGCCAATTTTTTTTATAAACACTTCAGAATCTTTGAAGCGATACTGTTTTGGTAAGCGGACAGCCTGACTTCTTCCATTTTCAAAGATTTTAGCCACATCCACTTATATCATCTCCTCAAACATGGTATATATCGTAGTATATATCAAAATTAATAGTTTGTCAATTTGCCTTTTATAGGTTTATGCGATTAGGATACGCAATGTGATATAATAAAAAAGGATTTTGGAGTATTGAAGCGAAGGTGAAAAGAGTGTATAGAAAACTGCCGATAGGTATCCAGAGTTTTAAAGTGATGAGGGAAGAACCCTATTATTATGTGGATAAAACCTATTTTGTCAAAAAGCTACTCGACAACGGCAAGTATTATTTTTTATCCCGGCCGAGAAGATTTGGCAAGAGTTTATTTGTCGATACTTTAAAGTGGGCATTTTTGGGCAAAAAGGAATATTTCAAAGGACTGTATTTGGAGAATAACTGGGACTGGGATAAAAAATATCCTGTGATCAGTATTAGCTTCGGCAGTGGAGCTGTTAGAAACCTTGATGAGTTAAAGGCTATTGAAAAAGAGTTACTGGAAAGAAATAGCAGAGAATACGGCGTTCAGTTAGAATTTGAGACGATTACGGGAAGATTCTTTGAGCTGATACAAAAGATATACGAAAAGTATAATGCCCCGGTGGTTGTCCTTGTTGACGAGTACGACAAGCCCCTTTTGGATCGGATAATTGAAAAAGACCTAGCGATGGAGATAAGAGAGGAACTTAAAAATTTTTATTCAGTCATAAAAGAAGCGGACCAGTACTTAAAATTTGTGTTTATCACGGGTGTCAGCAAGTTTTCAAAGGTCTCTCTTTTCAGCGGTTT
>NZ_FRCR01000026.1 GCF_900142995.1 Caldanaerovirga acetigignens
TCGTATTCGTCTATGAGAAGAACCGCTTTTTTGCCATAGTGGGCTTCGAGAAAGTATGTGAGGTTATAGAGGCTTTCCCTGTAATCTACCGGTTCGCCCCACCTTTCCAAAATTTTTACTATGTATTTTTTATGGTGTTCCCTAAGTTTTTCCGATTCCAAAAGATATGAGTGCTTGTCGTATTCTTTTGATATAATGCTTTTTAATACATCGTAGGTTTCTTCCCACGAACTTGTCTTTGCATCCTTAAACGTAATATGTATGACTGGGTATTTGTTCATGTATTCCAATGCAAGGGGGTCCTTTTCAATTTTAAGTCCTTTGAATAGGTATGAGTAATCTCTTTCATTTGAGAAGAAATATTTAATCATGGAGAAGTTAAGGCTTTTTCCGAACCTTCTTGGCCGGGTTATGAGAATGACATTTGCGCCGTCACGCAAAAGGTCCCCTATGAGCCCTGTTTTATCGATGTAGTAGTAATTTCCCTCGATGATGTCCTTGAAGTCCTCTATTCCCGATGGCAAAAGCAAGGTATCACCTCTGAAAATCAGGATAGGATTAGAAATATTATATCACAACTCCCCCCTGATTAATTTCTAATTTTGCAGGAATTCCTTATGGAAAAATAGAAGTTATAATGTAGTGTAATTGTCCAGGAGGTTTTTGCAGTGCCAGATAAGATAAGCTACAAAAAAGCAGCCGTCGTAGTAATGGCGATAACCCTTCTTAGCAAAATCACCGGATTTTTGCGGGAAATAGTGCTCGGGAGCACCTACGGCGCGACTTTCATCACCGACGCGTATCTTGTTTCGCAGACTATACCCCAAGTGCTCTTTGCAACAGTGACCGCAGCTTTGGCCACCACCTACATACCCCTTTATTCGAAGATTAAGGTTGAACGAGGCGAAAAAGTGGCGGTAAAATTTACGAATAAAGTAGTAAATGCAGTGCTCGCTGCAAGTGCGATTGTCACATTGCTCGGCCTGATTTTCACAAGGCCGATAGTTTCGTTTATCGCCATGGGTTTCGAGGGAGAAACTTTAAGACTTGCGGTTTCTTTTACCAGGATAGCCTTCCCGATGGTATTATTCATAGGCCTGAGCAATATTTTTCAGGGGTTTTTACAGTCCAATGGAGAATTTGCAATTCCGGCGTTCATAGGGATACCGTACAACTTCATCTTGATATTTGCGATGATTTTTTTAGGCAGCACAAGGCGTTACGGCCTCGTGATTGCCGCGCTTTTAGGGGCCTTCTCGCAGCTTTTGATCCTTTTATTCGGGGCTGCCCAAAAAGGATACAGGTTTGAAAAAATCTTCGTCCTCAATGACCCGGACCTGATAAAAGTAGCGTCCCTTTCCGTCCCGGTTATGATGGGGACGGCGGTGCAGCAGCTCAACACCATGATAGACAGGATGCTGGCCTCGGGCCTGCCGGAAGGCAGCATCTCGGCTTTAAATTTTGCAAACAGGCTGAACGGCTTTGTCTACGGCCTATTCAGCATGTCCATATCGGTGGTGATATATCCCCTTCTTTCCCGGCTCAAGGCAGAGGAGGACTTGGCAGGTTTCAAGGACAAGCTCGTTAGATCAATAAGTGTCATTATGCTCATCATCCTCCCTATAACTGCTGGAGCTCTGGTTTTAAGCTTCCCGATAGTCTCCTTGCTTTTTGAAAGGGGAGAGTTTACAAGAAGGGCGACGGCTATGACAGCGTCGGCGCTGGTGTACTATTCGCTCGGGATGGTGTTTTACGGAGCGAGGGACATATTGAATAGGGCGTTTTATTCGCTTCAGGATACCAGGACGCCGATGGTGAACGGCATGATAACTGTAGGGTTTAATATAGTGATGAACTTAATTTTGGTAAGGTACATGGCACATAGCGGCCTTGCCCTGGCTACGAGCCTGTCGGCAGCTTTGACTACAGTGCTTCTTATTTTTAACCTATGGAAAAAGCTGGGGGGTCTAGGAGGCCAAAGGCTTGCCGGGGTTTTCGCAAAAAGCGCCCTTTCGTCGGCAGCGATGGGGCTTTTGGTGTTTTTGCTATATAGGAATTTTGCCGGTTATATTGAAAGTGCGGGAAAACTGTTGGGCCTTGCAGCATTAGGGACTATAGTCGGGCTTGGCGCCATATTTTATTTTGCATTGATTTATCTTTTGAAGGTCGAGGAGGCCAGGTGGCTTTTTTCGACGGCAAAGAGTAGTGTGAAGAAATTTATAAATTTTGGATTACGAGTAAGGGCAGAGTAGAGGATCTGCCCTTTTAATTGTTTGCATAAAAGTGTATCCTTATGGTATAATATAGACGAGAAAATTACTAACTCTAAAGTAAGTAACTTATAAGTTAGTAACTTGAGAGTTAGTAATTCAGGAGGAAAGCATTATGTTTGTCGGCAGGGAATACGAGCTTGGTACATTAAAAGAGCTTTATGCTGAAGACAGATTTCATTTTGTTGTTATTTACGGGAGAAGGCGCGTGGGAAAGACGACGCTGTTGATGGAGTTTTGTAAAGACAAACCGTCTATATTTTTTGTTGCTGAAGAATACAATGATAAAATCGCTCTTGAGTCTTTCTCGGATAAAATATTGTCCTATTTTGGGCTTAGCGGATTAGTAAGTAGATTCGAGTCGTGGGAAAAGGCGTTTTTGTTTTTAGCGAAGCAGGCAAAAGACAAACGGCTGGTTGTTGTGATCGATGAATTCCCTTATCTCGTAAATTCTAATAAAAGCATTCCGTCGCTTTTGCAGAATCTAATAGACCATCATCTAAAGGATACTAAGCTTTTTTTGATTGTCTGCGGCTCTTCCGTTAGTTTTATTGAAAAAGAAGTTTTGAGCTATAAAAGTCCGCTTTATGGAAGAAGAACTGCGCAGCTTGTAGTAGAGCCATTTAATTTTTTTGATGCTAGAAAATTTTTTCCTGATTACGATTTTGAAAATCAAGTGGTGGCGTATGGAGTGTTAGGGGGGGTCCCTCAATATTTAGCTAACTTTGACGGCTCAAAAGGTGTATACGAAAATATTAAAACTAAAATTTTGGACAAAGCATCATACCTTTATGAAGAACCGAAATTGCTATTGAGGCAAGAAGTGCGGGAGCCTGCTTTATATAATTCGATAATAGAAGCGATTGCCGGTGGGAGCAGCAAATTGAACGAGATATCTACAAAAGTAGGAGTAGAAACTGATAAATGTTCGAAATACATTTCTACATTAATAGATTTAAAGATAGTGGAAAAAATAACTCCTGTTGATTTGAGGGAAAGGAGCAGGAAGAGCATTTATAAAATTAAAGATAATTTCTTTAGGTTTTGGTATAGATTTGTCTTTAGGAACAAAGCTTTAATCGAACAAGGATTGATTGATGAAGTCTTGGAAAATAAGATTAAACCTTTTATGAATGAATTTATTGGAGAAGTTTATGAGGAAATATGCATAGATTACCTTAAAATTTTAAATAAAAACAAGAAACTGCCCTTTATTTTTGAAAAGATAGGCAGGTGGTGGGGGAACAATCCTTATAAGAAACGAGAAGAAGAAATTGATATAGTAGCACTTGAGAAGAGTAATATAATATTCGGAGAGTGCAAATGGCAAAACAAGAAAGTAGATATGACTGTTTTAAACGGTTTGATAGAAAAAAGTGCATTGTTTAATTATCAGAATAAATATTATGTGTTATTTTCAAAAAGTGGTTTTACAGATGATGTGATAAATTTTGCAAAGCATAATACTAATGTCCTGCTCATTCGACAATTTGATGTATAAAATAGCCCGCTAAAAAAGCGGGCTTTTCTATGCTACCCTAACCACAATTGATGAAGTTTTTATCCTATCTTTCCAATTTGGCAAAAGCGATAGGCCAGTTTTTAAGCCGAAGCAATTGACACGGACAACGATAAATAGTTATAATAAATTGAACATTTTCTTATTTCATGAACCGATGATAAAGAGGGTGGCGCGTTTGAATATATCGAGGGACAGTCGGCTTTTGGTTAAGATAGCCCACATGTACTACAGCGAAAACAAGACGCAGCAGGAGATTGCCGATAAGCTAGGCATATCAAGGCCTTCGGTTTCCAGGCTCCTGCAGAAGGCCAGGGAGGAAGGGGTAGTCGAGATAAAGATAAATTACGAGGGGGGGTTTGCGAAGCTCGAAGACATCCTGGAAAAGCGCTTCGGCCTGAAGGAAGCCATCGTCACGCCTTACGACGAAGGGGAAAGGCTTAAAAAGCTGCTGGCCGAGGCGGCAGCGGATTTTCTTTTGAGGAACTTAAGGGACAAGAACCTGGTCGGGATATCGTGGGGTACGGTGCTCTGCCACGTGCCAGAATTTATAAAAAACGCTCCTAAGCTGGATGTCACTTTTGTCCCGATGGTAGGAGGAGTAGGGCAAAGCAGGATGGACATCCACTCCAACCAGATCGTGATGAACCTGGCAAAGCGCTTTGGAGGAAAGTGGCTGCTCCTCCACGCGCCGGCAATGGTGGAAAGCGTTGAGGTGAAAAATACCCTCCTTTCCGACAGGAATATATCTAAGGTGCTCGAGACGGCGAGCAAAGTCGACATAGCTCTCATAAGCATAGGATCGCCTTTTGACCCGAATGCCACTATGCTTGAGACGGGGTATTTTACGAAAAAGGAGCTGGACCTCTTAAGAAATGCTGGCGCTTGCGGCGATATGTGCTCCAGGTTTTACGACGAGGACGGGAAACCTTGTTGTCCCGAGCTAAACGACAGGGTCATAGCCGTGACATTAGAAGACATTAAAAGGATTCCAATTGTCGTGGGGATTGCAGGCGGCAAGTCAAAGATGAAGGCGGTTTTAGCGGCTTTAAGGGGCGGTTATATGAAGGTTTTGATAACCGACGAAAAGACCGCCCGCTGGCTAGCGGGGGAAAAAGTATAGGCCGAACTGGGCCTTTTATTTTTTTTGTTAAAATAATCACAAATATTGACACAATAAATTAAATATGATATTTTTCTATTATAGAACAAATGATAATAAAGTGAACAAATGTGCTGGGTGGTATGAATGACTTTAAAATTACTGGGAATTATAGCACTGATGTGGATTCTTCAGGGGGTTTTTAGTTATTTTCAGATAAAAAACCTGCAGAATAAATTAAAGGAGCTCAAGAAAAAAGGCAGGGTAGGCTTAGGGAGTTCTAAGGGGCGATTTTCGCCGGGGTGCATTGTAATAATAGCCGTTGATAAAGACGGGAAAATTGCCGAAGCTTATAAAATGTCGGGAATGAGCGTTTTCGCAAGGTTCAAAGAGTTTGAGGATATCAAGGGGCTTTACCTGAACGAGCTTGCTTTTTACCTTAACCCCGAAGAAAGCGGCAGCGAGAAAAAAGCTATAGAGAGTGCTATCAAGATGCTGGAAACCCACGAATGATGGGAGGTGATATTGGAAAATCGTAAGTGCTTTTTAAGTTTTCCAAAAAAAAATCGGAGGTGAATTTTGTGGAGGTATTGGCCAATTTTGCACAGGGTTTCATAGGCCTTTTCCAGGAGGGCGGCAAAGTATTCTTGAGCCTTGCAGGCGGAATCCTTCCAACATTGATAACTTTGATGACTGCAGTCAACGCATTCATAAAATTTGTGGGACAGGAGCGCATAAACAATTTAGCCCAAAACGCGGGCAAATACACTCTCCTTCGCTATACCGTCATGCCGGTACTTGCAGTATTTTTCCTCACCAACCCCATGGCTTACACTTTCGGCAGGTTCTTGCCCGAAAAGTACAAGCCCGCTTTTTACGACGCTGCGGTTTCCTTCGTGCACCCGATAACCGGGCTTTTCCCACATGCAAACCCCGCAGAACTTTTCGTCTACATGGGAATAGCGCAAGGCATCCAGCAACTGGGGTTGCCCTTGGGCGACCTTGCGGTGAGGTACTTTTTGGTGGGCGTAATTGTGATTTTTATCCGCGGAGTTGTGACTGAGAGGTTGACCATTAGAATGATGAGACAAAGAGATTTAGCATAGGAGGGCTGGAATTATGGGTTACAGGGCTGTAAAAGTAGAAAGAGGTGCTGGCGGGTGGGGAGGCCCACTTGTAATCAAACCGGAAGAAGGAAGAGATAAGATCGTCTCAATAACGGGCGGGGGTATAGACCCGGTTGCGGAAAGGATAGCCCAGCTTACCGGAGGGGTTGCTGTAGACGGGTTTAAGACTTCTGTCCCTGAAAAAGAGATATGCTGTGTGGTAATTGACTGCGGCGGCACCGCAAGGTGCGGGGTATACCCGAAAAAGAGGATACCTACCATAAACCTGACCCCTGTAGGGCAGGCGGGACCCCTTGCCCAGTACATCACTGCCGATATATACGTTTCAGGGGTAAAGCCCGAAAACGTAACCTTGGCTGAGGGAGAAGAAGCGGAACGGGCGATAGTCCGGGATGTGGCGCCCGCCATGGAAAAGACGACGGCCGAAAAGCCTCAAAACGGCGGTGCTAAAAAGCAGATGGGTATAATCGAGAGGATAGGCCGAGGCATGGGCGGTGCGGTTGGAAAGATGTACCAGGCAGGCCGCGAAACTATAGACCAGATAGTGAAAAATATCCTCCCATTTATGGCATTTGTTGCTATGTTAATAGGAATCATATTAAAGTCAGGTATAGGCAACTGGATTGCCAACGTCATTTCGCCCCTTGCCGGCACTTTACCGGGACTTTTGTTGATTTCCGTGGTATGCGCGCTGCCGGTGCTTTCGCCGCTTTTGGGACCTGGCGCAGTAATAGCCCAGGTAGTAGGCGTGCTGGTAGGAGTAGAAATTGGAAAGGGCAATGTCCCGCCGCAATATGCCCTTCCGGCGCTTTTTGCCATAAACCCCCAGGTGGGTTGTGACTTCATACCCGTGGGATTGAGCCTTGGGGAAGCCGAGCCAGAGACTGTAGAGATAGGTGTCGCGGCGATACTGATATCACGTCTTATAACCGGCCCAATTGCGGTATTGATAGCTTACCTTTTCAGCTTCGGGCTTTATTCATAGAGAACTTAATGTTGTGGCGCCTTTATGGCGCCACAACATTTGAAAACGATTTTGCGAAGGAGGACTTCTATGAAGAAATTTGAAGCCAATATAGTCTTTATAGGGGATATGGCGGAGGAATTCAAAAGCCAAAATATGATAATCCTTTTCGACAGCGGCGCCCCGGAGGAACTAAAAGAGATATCGGTGGTCCACCGGGGAGGGATATATCGAGGCGAAGTGGTCCCGGGGGATTTCCTGTTTATAGGGGCTTTTGGCTACCGGGTAACTTCCGTCGGGGAAGTGGCCAACAAGAACCTTAAAAATATAGGCCACGTCTGTCTGAAATTTGACGGGAGCACCGTGCCGGAGCTGCCGGGCAATATCCACCTGGAAGAAAAGGCCCTGCCGGATTTGAAGGTAGGCGATGAGATTTATATAGTGGAAGGCCAGGAAAAATAATAAAGAGAAAGGGGCAAGATAAGATGCTTAACTTGAATTCAAAACTCCTCGAACTTGAAAAAAGCGGGAAAAAAATAAATATCGGCTTAATAGGCGCAGGGCAAATGGGTATAGGCCTTGTGAGCCAGGTGTTCTGCATGAAGGGGATGAGGATTGCGGCTGTCTGCGACATCCGGCTGGAAGAGGCCAAAAAAGCCTATACTTTGGCAGGTGTTTCGACGGACGACATAGTCACGGCGAGAACCGCATCGGAATTGGAGGATGCGGTAAGGAGAGGAAAATACGCGGTGACTGAAGATTTCGGTGTTGTGACAAAAAGCATACCGATCGATGTGGTTATCGACGCCACAGGGGTTCCCGAAGTAGGGGCTCAGATCGCCCTTGAGTCGATATACAATGGAAAGCACATTGTTATGCTAAACGTGGAGACCGATGTCACTGTAGGGCCTATACTTAAAAAGATGGCGGACAGCGCCGGAGTGGTATATACTGTATCTGCAGGCGACGAGCCCGGGGCGATAAAGGAACTTTATGATTTTGCCGATGCCATGGGTTTTGAGGTGCTGGTGGCGGGGAAAGGCAAAAACAACCCCGTGGATTTGGAAGCCAACCCAGATTCCGTAAGGGATGAAGCTTTAAAGAAGAAGATGAACCCGAAGATGCTGGCATCCTTCAAAGACGGCACGAAGACCATGGTGGAACTTACCGCCGTTTCCAATGCCACGGGATTTTTGCCCACAAAGAGGGGGCTTATCGGTCCTTTCGCAAAAGTGGAGGAACTGCCGGAAATCTTCAGGCTCAAGGAAGAAGGCGGCATCCTGGACAGTTACAGAGTGGTGGAATACGTAAACGGCGTGGCGCCGGGCGTTTTCGTGATTGTTACGACGAAGCTGGAGGCGATAAGGGAAGAACTGGCGTATCTTTCCATGGGTCCTGGACCCAATTACGTATTTTACCGCCCCTATCACCTGGCCAGCATAGAGACTCCACTTTCTGCAGCAAGGGCTTATATATATAAAGAACCCACCATAGCACCGAAAGGGGCTCCAGTTTCCGAGACTATAGCCGTGGCAAAGAAAGACCTTAAGGCTGGCGAACATCTCGATGGCATCGGCGGCTTTACGGTTTACGGGATCATAGATACTTATGAGAATGCAAAAAAAGAAAGGGCATTGCCTATTGGGCTTGTTAATAAAAATGTAGTTATGACGAAAGATGTGAAAAAGGGCGAAGTGATAACATACGATGCGGTAAAGTTAGATGAAAGCTCGCTTATTTTGCAGCTTAGGAGGCTGCAGGAAAGGTTGATAGGTTAAAGCCAACTATTTAAAATGGCATGAGAGTTGCTTCTGAATAAACATATAATACAACATTGCAACTTTGTTTAATTTTTTTTAAGGGCGTGTAAATTTTAGACTAAATAAGAGGTGATATTCTGTGGAATTGACTGCGGAAAAGAAACTGTGGATGTACAAAAAGATGTATGAGATAAGGTGCTTCGAGCTAGAAGTTGACAAACTGTTCAAGGCCAACATGATCTGGGGCACCTGCCACCTCTCGGTAGGCGAGGAAGCCACGGCCGTTGGTGCGATTGCGGCCCTGGAAAAGGACGATATGATTACCAGCACCCACCGGGGCCACGGTCACTGCATAGCAAAAGGCGGAAAGCTTCCCCAGATGTTCGCAGAGCTTCTGGGCAAGGAAACCGGCTACTGCAGGGGAAGGGGAGGCTCCATGCACATCGCCGACATCGAAACGGGCAACCTCGGGGCCAACGGCATAGTAGGCGGCGGAATACCCATTGCAACCGGCGCCGCCCTGGCGTCCAAGATGAAAAAGGACGGCAAAGTCACTTTATGCTTTTTCGGCGACGGGGCGAACAACCAAGGAGTCTTCCACGAATCCTTGAACATTGCGTCTCTTTGGAAGCTGCCGGTGGTATATATCTGCGAAAACAACCAATACGGCATGTCTCTTGCGTTCAAAAAGTCGACGGCAGTAGAGAACGTCGCAGACAGGGCTGCGGCGTACAACATGCCCGGCGAAATCGTCGACGGAAACGATGTGGAGGCAGTCTACTTTGCGGTGAAAAAAGCGGTGGACAGGGCAAGGAAAGGCGAAGGCCCGACGCTTGTCGAAGCCAAGACTTACCGGTGGCTCGGGCATTCCAAGAGCGACGCCAACGTTTACAGGACCAAGGAAGAGATAGAAGAATGGAAGAAGAAGTGCCCCATAAAGCAGTACAGGACAAAACTTATAAAAGAGGGAATCGCCACCGAAGAAGAGCTGGACAAAATCGAAAAAGAAGTCGAAAGAAAGATTCAGGAAGCCATAGAATATGCCAAAAACAGCCCGGAACCTTTTGTAGAAGACATCGCCGATGGCGTATATGCATAGAGATTTTCTTCAAAAAAAGGGGGAAATAACCATGGCTGAAAAGTTATATATAGAAGCATTGCGAGAGGGCTTGAGGGAAGAGCTTTTGAGAGACGAGAAAGTCTTTTTGCTCGGAGAAGATATCGGCATATACGGAGGGGCTTTTGGGGTTACGAAGGGCTTGGTTCAAGAGTTCGGAGAGGA
>NZ_FRCR01000027.1 GCF_900142995.1 Caldanaerovirga acetigignens
GTGGAACTTTAAGGAGCTGGCCTCGTTCATCGAATACAAGGCAGCCCTTGCCGGAGTGCCTGTAATCTACGTCGATCCCAAGGAGACCTCCAAGACTTGTCCGAAGTGCGGGAATGTTTCCCGGTATAACCGGAAGATCCAAGGCTGGTTTAAATGCGTAAAGTGTGGATACCAGTCTGATGCGGACAGGGTGGGGGCAATAAACATAGCCGCGAAAGCGCTCGATGCTCTCGGGGCATGACCCCGGGAGAAAGGGGAGCGTGACACCCCTTAAGGCCAAGGTGATGATCCGGGTCATCCGGGGAATGCTGGCTAACCTGCGGCTTTAAGCCGCCGTCTCACGTTGGGATGCCCCCTAATTCATTAGGGGGAGGATGTCACTTCCATCATTGAGGTTATATAAGCTATTACTGTGTTAAAAATTCCAGGAATTAATTTGTTTTCTCTCTTACATTTTTCAATCATCCAAGCCACAAAAATCATAATCCCCAATAAGTTTAATAATTGCGTCTGTTTTTTCTTTAAACGTTTTATTGTCGATATTTTTAAAGAATATTAAGGTTTCATAAAAATCACCGCAAATTTCTACTTTAAACCCCTCTAATTCTTGAACCTCAATCATACCACCACCAGTGGAGATAGCAGTTAGTCTGATAACCTCGTTGTCGTCGCTAATTGCCGTTATTCTATATGTATTAGGGTGCTCTGCCGGATAATCAACTATTTTAAAACTAACAATAATGCCCTCTTCCTCAGCCAATTTCAGCGAATCAATTAAGCGGTCATCATTTGGTTCAAAACCTAACAGCCCCCCCACAAAACCGATATCTGAACCATGCCCATGGTATGTAGTCGCCAGAGACCCTTTCGTATCAAACTCAACAATAACTTCTTTGAGTTTCCCTTTAACCATCTGCCTAACTAATTTGCCAATTCTAAGCGCTGCGGCTACATGCGAACTTGAAGGCCCTCTCATAATTGGACCAATTACATCATTAAAAATACTTGCAGGCTGTTTAAGCATCGCTTTGCACTCCTTACACTTTTATATCTTCCTTCAAATCATTAAGTTCCATTATTATGGCTCATACATAACCATCGTCGGTATGCATATCTATTTTGTTGCTAATCCTAATGCAAATATCATTCCATCTTCTTCAACCCTTTTCTTTAAAAACAACTTTGCAATTAAAAAGCGTTTACAAAACTCCCGCATAAATAAAAAAAGTCCCAAAAAATAGACGATACAGACTCATTTTTGAGACTTTTAATATAAATCATTTTTTAATAATTTCTTATTGAGTCCATATTTTTTTACTTTGTTATGGAGAGTTTGCTTCGGGACCTTCAATAGTCTCGCAGCTTCAGCGTAATTACCATTTGCCGCCATTATCGCTTTCTGGATCAGGTTCTTTTCAAAATTGCCGACTGCTTCACTTAACGGTGGGAATCCAGTTTGAAGATCGACTCCGGCACAACATCTATCATCACCTGTCACTAAATCTCCGAAATTCCGCGGCAGATCCTTTAGCTTTATAATTTCCCCTTCGATGAAGTTCATGGCATTTTCTATTATTGATTTTAACTCCCTTACATTGCCGGGCCACCGGTAATTCATGAAAAGCTCCATGACCTCCCGGGAAACACCCTTTACGCTTTTGCCCAACAGTTTATTATATTGTCTTATAAAGTGCTCAACGAGAAGAGGAATATCTTCCTTTCTTTCCCTGAGCGGCGGAACCGTGAGAGAAATTACATTAAGCCTGTAATACAAATCTTCCCTCAACAGTTTTTTCTCCACCGCCTTTTGTGGCGGTTCATTGGTAGATGCTATAATCCTCACATCCACAACGGTGGTCTTTATACCTCCTATCCTTCTTATGACTCCATCCTGCAGAACGCGTAGGAGTTTTGCCTGCAATTCTATATCCATGGAATTTATCTCATCTAAAAACAGCGTTCCGCCGTTGGCAAGTTCGAAAAGCCCCGGGCGGTCCTTTGCGCCGGTAAAACTCCCGGCAGTCGTACCGAACAGGATTCCTTCCAGCAACGTCTTAGGCAAAGCGGCGCAGTTTTGCGCGATAAATGGCTTGTTCCTTCTTGTCAGGCTGGCATTGTGTATAGCCTGAACTAGAAGCTCCTTTCCCGTTCCCGTTTCGCCGTAAACAAGAATGGGCGATGGACTGTCGGCAACCTTCTTTGCCTTTTCTATCAATTCCCGGATTGCCGGGCTTTTACCTATTATATCATCAAAGGTGTAAACGGCCTTGCAATCGCTGTAATTTTTTTCACAAGAAGCCTTCTTGTAAAGCTCCTTTTGAAGGGAGACAATTCTTTCAGAAAGATCCCTTAATGTAGAAAACTCCCTGTAAAGCTCAAACGCTCCCACTATCTTCCCATTTTGTATCAGCGGCATTGTCGATGTAACGGTGGTTACCTTTTCTCCCTTGTAATTCAAGTAGGTCTGGACATAATCTATTAGGGGCTTTCCAGTCCTCAAGACGTAGTAAAAAGTACTCGTCTCCGGAGTCAAATCCGGAAATATCTCCAATATATTTTTGCCCACCGCATCCTTCGGTTCTATCCCCGCTATCTGGGTGACCGGCTCATTGTAAAACACAACATTAGCTTTGGTATCTACGACCAGAACGCCCTGTTTTAAATGAACCAGCATGGATTCAAAAAGAAACTTATAATCAAATCGGGTCACGCAAATCACCTCTCTATAACCCGATTAAAATATTCTTCACTATTCATTATGTCTTGCTTTTATACAATTTTACTATTATAAAGACTTATTGTAAATTGCCAAAAAATAAAACGGCCTAAAAAAGGCCGCATCAATAATACTCCACATTTACCCTTTTTCCCCATTTTTTTAGAATCCGGGCTATCTCTTCAATCACCTTAACCTTATCGCCGGATATCTCGACGAAATAATCTTTCTCGTGCGCCGGATTTACAGCCTTGCCTACCAAAAAATTTACGTGGGTCGCCTGATTTATCAAAATATCAGCCAAAAGCGACGCTCCATCCTTTTTTTTCTTTATATCCCTCAGCAGAGGCATAGTAAAATTATCCGCATTTGCGAGGTTCCTCAGCTTTTCCAGGCACTTCGTAAGGGTTATCAGACCTTCAGTCACCAGATCTATCCCCTCTATTTGTGCCGTAGGGGGGATCGAAGGATCGACGTATTCCAATTTTGTTACTATCTCCCTTCCGGTCTCCCTCGATACTATGTTGGCAGTGGTACCTCCGCATACAACCTTCTTCCCGCTGCTTTCTAAAATCTTTCGCACCACCTCTTTGTCTTTTGATTTATCCGCCGGCGGGCCTACCAACAACGTCACCAATTCCGAATTTCTCACTCCGACGCCCACTACAGTCGCATCATCGCCTGGAGCACTAAAATAAAGGTGTTCCGAGGTTTCTATAAGTCTTTCCACCATTTCCGCCACCGAATACCTTTTTCTCGCCATCCGCTCCAGATATTCAGCAACATTTTCCCACTGCCACCCCAGGTTCAAAAGACCTCCGACACCGGCGTGAATTATTCCATCGCTCACAATGAAAATCCTATCTCCGGGGAGGGCCGTAAAATCGCACTCGTAAATCCTCTTTTCTTCTACATAAAACTCCCGGCGCGGCATCTCGACGACCTTTCCGTTTCTTATATATATGGCCGGAGGGTTATCAAACTCAAAAAGTCTACCTTTTCCGTCATCGCTGATTTCCACTATAGAAAAGGTGCTGTACGCCAGCTTTCTCACCCTGCATACAGGAAGCGTATTAGCTATGGTTCTCACTACTTCCTCTATGGTAGCCTTCTCTTTTAACATAGTAGAAGCGATTCTCACTGTAAGCGTTGAAAGGATATTGGCTTTTACTCCGCTCCCCAACCCATCAGCCATAACAGCGATTATGCTGTCTTCTGACTGAACCACCTCTACGCTATCGCCACAAAGCTCCTCGCCTTTTTTATTTAAACTTTTTGCAAAAACTTCTGTAAACACTTTCACAGCTCTTTTCCCCCGCTCTTTACGAGCTCGATAAGTCTTAGAAGCAGCACTTTGCTTTCCGCTGTAGTCTCGCCCAAAAGGCCGGCGATTTCCTGGGCCACCCTCATTTGCTTATTTATCACTTCCTGGGCCTTTTTCACGGTTTCTTCCCTAACCCTCTCAAGTTCCTTTCTTTGTCTTTCCTGCTCGCTGATATCCTGCATGATGATCAGGGCAAGTTGTGAATCTTCTATATAAAGGATGCTCTCGAATACCGTTGTAAAATCGCGGGGGTAATTTTCCTTCTTGCTGGAAAGGGAAGATTTGTTAGCAAGGACCCACGCCACATCTCTGTCGTCCATAAAGTCCGAAAGAGGCCTTCCCAAAACTTCTTCCTTTTCTACACCTAGCATCTTTTCACCGGCTCTGTTTATTTCCCTCACCTTCAAATCCTTGTCCACCAAAATTACGGCATTGGGAGTATTGTCTATAATGAGATTGGCTAGGGATTCGGCCCTCGACCTCATATAGGGAATGCACATGTCGACTTCCGCCATTCCTCTAAAAACCGCTGCCGCTTTTTCCCTGCAGGAAGAATATCCGCACGCACCGCAATTTAGCTCTTTTTCGGGCGAAGTCTTACCTATTTTATATAGGATCTTCTTAATATCTTCTTCAGTGGGCTCTAGAATATTTGGAACCTTGCGCTCGAAGGTCCGGCCAAGGTCAATCTCGAAAAGAAAATCTCTTACTTTTTTGTTATCTACCCTCAGGTTTTCTCTGATGAAATAAAGTAGCTTCGCTCTTCTTTCGTAAAGCGAACTTTCCTGCGGCATCATGGGGCCTCCTAGGCACCCTCCGCTGCAGGCCATCATTTCAAGGATCTTGGCATTAACTTTTCCTTTTTCAACGGCATCTAACAGCTCCTTGCACTCTTTTATACCATCTGCCACCAAAACTTCTTCCGAAAGGAAATCCCCTTTTATAAGTGAAGTCTTCAAAAGACCTCCAGGCAGGGGGTAATTTCTTGCCTCAAAAGGTTCGATAAGGCCTTCTCCTATGCTTATGCTTTCCAATTGTGAAGCCTTATTCCCTTCGCTTAACCATTCCTTCAGCTCCTGGAAGGTTAACACCGCATCCACGTCGCCGGAAACGCTATAGTCCCTTGCTTCGGCTTTTTTTGCAACGCACGGCCCTATAAAGACAACTTTTACATCCTTTCCGAACCTTTTCTTTAAAGACCGGGCATGGGCCACCATCGGCGAAACCTGGGGAGCAAGATTTTTTATGAGCACCGGATAGTACTTCTCGACGAGGTTCTTTACCACGGGACATGCTGTAGTGATAATAGGGTAAACATCGCTGTTTTCAGCTAATTTTCTGAACTCGCGGGAAACGAGCTCTGCACCCACCGCCGTTTCTTCTGCCCTATAAAAACCCAGATTCTTTAGCATCGCATACATTTCATAAGGACTTTTTACATCAAAGGCCGCCGGATAGGACGGAGCGATGGAAGCGATGACCCTTTTTTTCGATTTAATAAATTCCTTCACGATTTCAAGCTCGCTTTTTACCTTCTTCGCATTTTGCGGGCACTCTATGACGCATCTTCCGCAAAACACGCAAAGGTCCTCCACTATTTCTGCCTGGCCGCCGGAAATCTTCACTGCCTTTACCGGGCAATGCCTCACGCATCTATAACAGTTTTTACAGTTGGCCTTCGATACGCTTATTACTTGCAAATCACATCATCCTTCGAAATATTATTTTTTATTCTCTCCACCAAATTCGCCACATCCTTAGGAAAGACCGATGAATAATAATTTTCCCCCACCTTTACCGTGACGCCTTCTCCGCATCTTCCTAAACAAAATCCGGCCTTTAGAACTATATGGCCTTCTAGGCCGTATAATGAAATAGCTCTTTCAAACTCCTTTATTACTTCGTAAGATCCTTTCAAATGGCAGGAACTTCCCACACAAATAGTTATCTCAAACATAATGATACCCCTTCTTTTTGATAAGATAAATCCCAAAAATATACCAAATTGGATATGTTATTTTTTTAACAATTCCTTTTAAAAAAATTTACATGCACTTTAATTATACTACAAACAGCGATATAATAAAAGGAATTCGTAAAAATTCGTAGAATTAATTGATAAATACTAAATTATTCTATGCGAAAGGGACATTTAGTAAAAGTTCTGACGGATTAAGAATTATAGAAGGAGGCCAATGAAATGAAGAAAAACTTTCTAGGCAATACCGGAATCGAAGTAACAGAACTTTGTTTTGGCGCCCTTCCCATGGGACCACTGCAAAAAAATATGGACCTGGAATCCTGCACGGAAGTAGTGGCTTATGCTTTTAAAAAAGGCATAAATTTCGTGGATACTGCCCAGATGTACAGGACCTACGATCCAATCAGGGAAGCGGTAAAGCTCACAGGAATAAACCCCGTAATCTCAACCAAATCTACCGCGTCATCCTACGAAGAAATGGAAAAGGCCATCGATGAAGCTTTAAAATCCCTTGACAGAAACTACATAGATATCTTTTTCATGCACGCAGCAAGGGTAGACGTGGATGTCTTCGAAGTGAGAAAAGGAGCCTTAAAATGCTTGCTGGAATACAAAGCCAGGGGATATATAAAAGCTGTGGGAATTTCTACCCACAACGTCAAGGTAGTGGAACTCGCATCATCCCGGGACGATATGGACGTAATATTTCCGCTAATAAATTACAAAGGCGTAGGCATATTGGGTGGAAGCGTGGATGATATGAAATTGGCTATTGAAAAGGCTGCTGAATCCGGGAAAGGTATCCTGATCATGAAGGCCCTTGGTGGCGGTGCACTCTTGAAAGATTATAAAATAGCTATGGATTTTATAAGGAGCCTTAAATGCTATCACTCCATTGCCGTGGGAATGGTAAGCAAGGAAGAAGTAGATTTCAACGTTAATTACTTCAACGAAATTTACGAAGATGAAAAGCTGCCTGTCTTCGGAAATGAGCAAAAAAAATTCTTGGTAATGGAATTCCTCTGCAAGGGTTGTAAATCCTGCGTCGAGACATGCCCAAATTTAGCAATAGAATACGACGAAGAAAGGAAAAAAGCCAGGATAAACCAGGAAAGGTGCCTTACCTGCGGTTATTGCACCGCTTCCTGTCCGGAATTTGCAATAAGGGTGGCATGAAAGAGGAGGTCAATTTTCCCTATACAAAGCTAAACAATCTATAGCTTTGTTAGGCACTCATTGTGCAGACCCCAACAAAAGATGTGTCGTTGGAGCCGACGGCCACCTCCATCACCGTCTGGCCAGCCCGGTACCCCATCATGGGGAGACCCACATCCCCCCGGTTTGGGCCTCTGGCTGCCGGGCTGCTTCCCGGCGTTTTCCGTCCCTCGGGCCCTGGCCCTAAGGCACATACCGGGAAGGGTGAGTTACCCCGCTTACCCGCCACCCCTTAACCCCCACCACAGGGTGTTGCCAGACTTCCGGGCAACCTAGCAGGGAAGAGCGGCAGGCTTAAAGGCTAAAACGTCAGCCCGTTCCGCTTACCATGAAGGACAGCCACTCTGTGGGCCCCCAGACCCTAAAAATCTTGTCTTCTCTTATGGCCCACTTTCGGGCAGCCTTATAGAGACCGAAAAGTTTGCCCCAGAGCCTGAAGGGCTTCCATCCTTCCTTGGGCGAAAGCCTCCTCAAGAGTTCCCGGAGCATCCTCTCCGCGAATCCTAATGCCCGACGGGCTATCACAAGGGCCGCCGCCTGGTGAGCGGACAGCCCATAAGCTTCCGAATACTTGAAATACCCGATAAGTGAAGTAAATCTGGCAGATACGGTAAAGACTGTGATACCCCTCTTCCTCAAGGCCACGACGATCCGGTTGAACAGGAACCTCTTGCAAAAGTTGTGGGTGACACGGTTGAAGAGGCGGCTGGTGTCGTAGTCCTGGGCAAAGGACAGCTCTTCCAGGGCTACCTGCTTTATACCCAGCGATTCCAGCCATTCGGCTATGTCTTTAGCCACGTTTCCGGCTATCCATTCCCGTTTTTCATGGGAAACGTAGACCATTTCAGGACACCGGAAACAGCGTGAGAGAAGGAAATAAAGCAATCAAACCTTCTGTTCTTGCGGACTACTCTTACCGTATAGGCACCGGCTCTCAAAAGGTGCTGCAGGATTATATTCCTTCCAGTAGGCCAGCTTGCCACGAAGCTTGTCTAGCCGGGCTAATATGCCCTGTCGGTGAAGTTTATTCTTAGTGCGTTCCAGTTTTTTCTTCAGACTTCTCTATTTTGGCCTCCAGGTCGGAGACGTGCATCCTTACCTGCTCTTTCTGGCTATCGATGGTAGTTTCAGCATCCTCGACAGCCCACTGGCACCAGCGTGCGTTGGGAAAGAATTTATCGTAGAGGTCTCTGACTATCTTGCGCTTCTCGTTCAAGCCCGAACCCTGTTCCGCAATAAACGCCACTATCTCATAGCCTCTGGAACGACAATACTCTTCGAGCCGCTGCCTTTGGCTTTCCAGATTTCCTGATCCGGCCTGTTTAGCTGAAGAAACGCGGGCGTAAATAACTTTAACTTTTACAAAAGAAATGATCTGATGCTTGTTTATGTACTATAAAAAAGGATTGTAGAAAAGTAAGAGGGAGCAAGACAGAACGATAATAAAAAGAACATTCAACCACTTAAGGTTTAGGCAGTATTAAAAATGTCGTCGACCTCCAATAATGCAAAAACCCCCGGGGATCGACGACAGAGTAAAAATGTTTATAATGATAGAACTTATGCGGAGTGAGAAGGATTTTATGTATTTATGTCGAATAATTTATTGAAAATTAACACAATCTACTTTCTCTTAAAATCTTTTACTTTTTAGCCATATTACGGGTTTTTAGCCTACCTATGAGGGATTGAAACAAAAACCGCTTCCGATTTTAAACCTGTTAAAAATACCTCGTTTTTAGCCTACCTATGAGGGATTGAAACTTGA
>NZ_FRCR01000028.1 GCF_900142995.1 Caldanaerovirga acetigignens
TCGTATTCGTCTATGAGAAGAACCGCTTTTTTGCCATAGTGGGCTTCGAGAAAGTATGTGAGGTTATAGAGGCTTTCCCTGTAATCTACCGGTTCGCCCCACCTTTCCAAAATTTTTACTATGTATTTTTTATGGTGTTCCCTAAGTTTTTCCGATTCCAAAAGATATGAGTGCTTGTCGTATTCTTTTGATATAATGCTTTTTAATACATCGTAGGTTTCTTCCCACGAACTTGTCTTTGCATCCTTAAACGTAATATGTATGACTGGGTATTTGTTCATGTATTCCAATGCAAGGGGGTCCTTTTCAATTTTAAGTCCTTTGAATAGGTATGAGTAATCTCTTTCATTTGAGAAGAAATATTTAATCATGGAGAAGTTAAGGCTTTTTCCGAACCTTCTTGGCCGGGTTATGAGAATGACATTTGCGCCGTCACGCAAAAGGTCCCCTATGAGCCCTGTTTTATCGATGTAGTAGTAATTTCCCTCGATGATGTCCTTGAAGTCCTCTATTCCCGATGGCAAAAGCAAGGTATCACCTCTGAAAATCAGGATAGGGTTAGAAATATTATATCACAACTCCCCGGTGCAGGCATATTGTTCCTTCATTTTCGGAAGATTTTGTGATAAAATATATACGGATAATTTTCAAATCAAATTAACGACGAAAAGGAAAAGAGGTTAAGTGTATATGGCACAGATTTTTGAACTGGACAGAAACGACAAATGTCCCTGCGGCAGCGGCAAAAAATACAAAAAGTGCTGTATGGACAGGGTAGAGGAACAGAAGCGGAGGATACTGAAGGCAATAGGAGAAGGACTTTCAGCTCACGGGATGGCGGCGGTACATCTGCTTTCTGTTATGCTTGGTTTGGATGTGGGAGGTCAAATGTCCAAAACCGAGTATATGGCAAAGCTGATGAGACGAGTATGGGAGGAAACGGAAGGCGAGAAATCCGATGGTTTTTCCGATGATTATATGGAGGACTTTCAGGAACTTCTCCTTAAAAAGCCGGGGTTAAAGATGGTGCGCGTTCCAGGGGAGTGGCTGCTGGATGAAAAATTGAAGAATAAAGAATCAATGGATTCCCTGTGGAAAAAGATCTGCAGCAGGGATTTTTTAAAGCCTCTGCTTTTACAAATTGCAAAATCTATAAAAAGCGAAGTATATTCGGAAGAAGAATTAAAAACTCTCCTCTGGGCGGTTAGCAGTGCCGCGGATGAGAAGTTTGCCGATATCTTTATTGAGCCTGTATTCAATGCCTCGATTGAAGAAATTATGGAGGCGCGGAAAAAAGTAAATAAGTGGTATGAAGAATACAAGTTCGATTTGAAATTTGATTTTGGTGAACTCGTAAATAAGATTAAAGGGTTGGTCCAGGAATGTCCTAATTTTGGTAATTATATGGGAGAATTGTTTTCTTCAAAATTTAAGGATGAAGCTGAAAATCTTGTTAAAGAAGCTGAAAAGATTGACATACCTCTTTTCGCGATCTATGATGGACTTTTAGACTTTTACATAAAACATGCTGAATCCCCGGGGGAAAAAGTTAACCTGGAAAATATACTGTGGGAAGGCAACCGGCGTGAATATTTTCTTGAAGGAATCCAGAGATGGCTGTCAAAAGAAATGGTAAATGCATTAGAAAACGGAGTTTTTACGGATGATGAAGAAGTGAAAAAGCAACAGGAAGAAAGATACAGGAAAATGAACGAACTTGCCGGCGTACTTCTATACCCTTATACTCCATTTCAGTTTGGTTTGCTGGGGAAAATATATGCCAGCCTTTTATTAAATTTCTCTAAGAACATACCGCGCAAGGTGGACGAAAGCGATCTTATCTTAAATAACATTTCAGAGCTTTTTGAAGAGGAATTTGTAGAAAAATATGCGAAATATCTGGAAGATAAGGGGCTAAAAAAAGCTGCTGGTTATGTCATCGGCTGTTTTTACAAGGTGCAGCAGATATTATAGGAAAAGGGCTAAAACGCGAAAGCCCGCTTTTCGGCGGGCTTTTTTCATGCTATCCTGCACGAGCAGCTTTTTCCTTTGAAGGCTATTCCTGCCTTCACGATGTTTTCTATTCCCCTGTCCCTCAAATCCGCCTCGTATTTTTTGCTTTCTATCTGCTCTAAGGCCTTTTGCGCGTCTTTTGCAGGGTCGCCTTCCGATACCTTAAATTCCATTATTATCGCCCTCGGAACTTTTCTATCGATTATTACCACATCATACCTGCCAAAACCGCTTTCTCTTTCGGACTTTACTTCGTAGCGCTCGCCTAGCACGCTGAGCATCCCAAGGACAAAGGCCTGATACACTTTTTCAGCTTCATCTGCGAAAGTGTGATAGCTCGAAACCTTGAGGAGAATTTCGTTGAATTCCCTTTCGAAGGCTTCGCTATTTTTTTCGAAAAGATATTCAAAGAGCCTTTCCGTTCCGTTCGGCTCAAGTTCCATGCCCTTTAACCATGTTTCGAATATGTCGATGTAGAGTTCTCTCAGCTCCTTATTGGGTATGGCAAGGGTGCAGTGAGCCTTCAATCCCCGTATTTGTTTTTCTTTTGCCGTGAGGTATCCCGAAAAGAGAAATAAGCCCCATACGGCTTCTTTATCATAAGTTATATCTCTAAGTGCGGTGGAGATTTTTATGTCCTTTTTTATGTCCTCTCCGGCAATGAGCCTTGAAATCTGTTCCTTTACACCGGTGCCGCTTTCTGTTATCAGGTTTCTTATCAGGTCGTTGCTTGATGTATTTACCCAGAAAGCTTGAGGTTGCTTCATCGAGATATAATTTATGACGCTCCAGGGGTTGTATATGCTCTTTGCGCCTCCAAAAAAGTAGCCGTCATACCATTCCTTTATTTCTTCGTATCTATCCTCCATATTAAAGTCGGAGAGCATCTTCTTTACTTCTTCCTCGGTGAAGCCGAAGTAATTGGAGTAAAAGTCGTCTAGGATGGTGTAAACCACCAGGTTGTTGAGACCCGAAAATATATCTTCTTTTGCAACTCTGTATACTCCGGTCAGAAGTCCTTTGAAGAGGGAGGGATTTCCTTTGAGGGCTGCGGTGAGCATGCCTCTCATGAAGTCCACGACCTGTTCGTAGTATCCGTTTACATATCCGCTCTCTATAGGCACATCGTATTCGTCTATGAGAAGGATTACTTTTTTTCCAAAGTGGGCTTCGAGATATTCCGTTAATCGCGAAAGGGCATACCTTATCTCGCTCTCTTTCAATTCTTTTCTTAAGACTGCCTGTATGTATTCCTTGTCAAAGTCAAATATCTTTTCGCTTTTTAGGAGATAGATGTGTTCTTTGTATGCATTTCTTAATACTTCGGAGATGATTGACAGGTTGTCCTCCCAGGTATTTACCTTTGCATCTTTGAATGTTATATGTATAACCGGGTATTTATTCATGTATTCCAAAGCGAGGGGGTCCTTTTCTATTTTAAGTCCTCTGAAAAGGTATGAGTAATCTCTTTCATTTGAGAAGAAGTATTTGATCATGGAAAAGTTGAGACTTTTTCCGAACCTTCTGGGGCGGGTGATTAGTATGACATTTGCGCCGTCGCGCAAAAGATCCCCTATAAGCCCTGTTTTATCGATATAGTAGTAGTTTCCTTCAATGATATCCTTAAAATCATCTATTCCTGATGGTAAAAGCAAAATATCACCCCTGTAAATTAGGATAAGATTAAGAATATTATATCAGAAGTTTACCGGGAAAATTCAACTTATATCTTCTACAGTGAATAAAAATACCTCTCTTTTTTCTCTTGCATAGTCTATCAATTCTTTTGTGAATCCGTTTTTCGAAAAAAAGACGTAGTAGGGTTTGTAGTTTGTATTGATATTTGCCTTTTTTGCCTTTTCTTTTAGTTCGAAAAGCAACTCTAGGCCAATAGGGTTATTGGAAAATTTGCATTCGCCGAAAAGGCAGATTTCTTCTTCGTGGTTTAGGCCAACTATATCGATTTCGTCCGAGCTGTCCCACCATTTCCCTATAAGGGGAAATGTTACAGGGAATTTATAAGACACAAATTGGCGGCAGACCTGTTCGAATGTATAGGAAACGTGGCTCTCAATGAGCCTATTTTTTATTATGTTTAGCACGTAATCTACTTTGTCTAGTTCTAGATATGACTTATAAGGGAAGACGAATTTAAACCAGAAGTCTAGAAAATTGTCTTTGATAAAATAAAGGCCCTTTTTGCTTTTTTCGGGATTTTCTTCGGTCACAGGAACTGCCCTTTCCACTATATCCATTTTTTGCAATGTATCTAAATATTTTATTGCTGAAGATACGGGCATGGAAAGTGTCGAGGCTATTTTGCCCAATTTGTGGTTGCCCATTGCTATTGCCTTTAATATTGAAAAATATGTTATATTCTTTTCAACTTCTTTTTCCAGCAGGAATTCTGCCTCTTCGTAGAGGAAACTGCCTTTTTTCAGGATATTTTCAGCTATTGCCTTATATATGTCGGGAGTTTTGTAGTCGAACATTTCTATATACTTGGGCACGCCGCCGGTGATGCTGTAGCGTATTATGTTTTTTTCTGTGTTCTCGTCGTTATACATCAATTTGGCCTCAAAAAAATTAAGAGGACCTAATCTGATTTGCGCTGTTCTCCTGCCGAAAAGGGGGCTGTTATAGGAAAGGGCAAGATTCTCCATCATGTTTACGTAAGATCCGCACAGTATGAGCATAATGTTTTTATTGCACAAAAGTTCGTCCCATATTTTCTGAAAGATACTGGGGACAGCTTTGTTTGTCATGGTGAGGTATTGGAATTCATCTATCGCGATTATAAATTTTTCCTTCGTTTCAGGGATTAATTGGAAAATTTTTTCCCAGTTTTTCAGATAAACGTCCTTAAATAACTCCAGGTTAAAATGAGACGTGATTTTGTCTTGAAAGTTTTTCATATTCTCATCTTCTATTTCCTCTGTCGCCAGAAAATACAAAGCGGGTTTGTCTTTTGTGAATTCCTTGATAAGAGAAGTCTTTCCAATTCTCCTTCGCCCGTAGATAATTACGAAAGAAGCCCCCTGCCTCTGGTATTCTTTTTCTAAAATTTCCAGCTCCTGTTTCCTGCCGACAAACATTTTGTTCACCTCAAGGAATGATGTTGCTGTTAATTATTATACCCAAAATTATAATAATGTAAAGTATAATAATTTATTCTATCATTATCTCTTGCGGCAATGTTATTTGTTACTACTGTTTGTTACTAGCGCTAGGTTTAATTATGATATAATAAACAAAAAAGGGCACTTTAAAGTGGGCATTTTTGGGCAAAAAGGAATATTTCAAAGGACTGTATTTGGAGAATAACTGGGACTGGGATAAAAAATATCCTGTGATCAGTATTAGCTTCGGCAGTGGAGCTGTTAGAAACCTTGATGAGTTAAAGGCTATTGAAAAAGAGTTACTGGAAAGAAATAGCAGAGAATACGGCGTTCAGTTAGAATTTGAGACGATTACGGGAAGATTCTTTGAGCTGATACAAAAGATATACGAAAAGTATAATGCCCCGGTGGTTGTCCTTGTTGACGAGTACGACAAGCCCCTTTTGGATCGGATAATTGAAAAAGACCTAGCGATGGAGATAAGAGAGGAACTTAAAAATTTTTATTCAGTCATAAAAGAAGCGGACCAGTACTTAAAATTTGTGTTTATCACGGGTGTCAGCAAGTTTTCAAAGGTCTCTCTTTTCAGCGGTTT
>NZ_FRCR01000029.1 GCF_900142995.1 Caldanaerovirga acetigignens
GTTCCATCAATGCCTATGGCCGCAATTAGATCCGGTTCTTTTCCTAAAATTTCAGCAAAAATTGCCGAACCATATGTTTCTCCATATTCATTTATGTCAATAGCGGATTTAAATTGACCCATTTTCAACGGTTTAAAATTGACCCACCCTGGCTTTTTCAAAATTAAGTATTGTTATGTGGGTTACCATACAATCCGGTCTTTACCCTGTCTTTCAAACGATAGCTGTTGCCCCTTATATTGATTATATGGGCATGGTGTAGTAATCTATCCAATACCGCAGTGGCAAGCACAGGATCTCCCATGAGTTCTCCCCATTCTCCAAAGCCTTTGTTGCTGGTAAGGACGATGCTCCCCTTTTCATACCGAGCGCTTATTAGCTGGAAAAAGAGGTTTGAGCCAAGGCTATCTAAAGGAAGATAGCCTACTTCGTCGATAACAAGAAGCTTCGGACCAGTGTAGATCCTCATTCGCTTTTCCAAGCGGCTTTCTTTATGAGCTTTTTTGAGGTCGTCAACGAGCCTAGAAAGGCCCGTAAAATAGACTGATATGCCGTAGGATAGGGCTTCTATAGCAAGGGCCACGGCAAGGTGCGTCTTCCCTACTCCGGGTGGACCAAGGAATATTACGTTTTCTGCCCTATGGATAAACGCCATTGTGGCAAGTTCTTTTATCAGTTTTTCATCTATACTGGGCTGAAAGGTAAAGTCAAATTCCTTCAAAGTCTTTTTATACGGAAGCCTGGCAAGTTTTGACCTTACTTCGATATTCCGCCTCTGCCTTTCGGCAAGTTCAGTCTCAAGCAAGTTATTTAAGAAATCTAGATACGTTGTATTCTGGCGCTGAGCTCTTTCAAGGAGGGCGTCAAGAAAAGACGATGCACTTAAAAGCCCCAGTTCTTCAAGGTGGGATCGAGCTTTTTCAAGGTCTATCATGTTGTGCCCACCCCCAGCAGGCTTTCATAAACCCCCAAAGAACGCTTTTCAACTTCCGGAGAAGAGACCTTGTATGCTCGCGGATTGGGATAAAGCATACCTTCAGCTTCTTTTAGTCCGGTATACTGGTTTTTAGCATAAACCGTGGTCCTTGAGCGGTAATGCTTTTCGTGGGTTGCTATTACCTTCCCATTATAGATGATTTCGATTTTGCTATTTTTATCCCTTACAACCACCTCTTTTCCGCTATACTGCCATGGAACACCATATCTTACGCCGTCGAAGCTCAAAAGGCCGTCTTTGTGGACTTTCCTTACTTCTTCCAGGAATTTTTGATATTTGTCCGAAGAAGGCAGGGGTTTGAGGCCCGGTAGTGCCGTGTATTCTCCTGTTTTTCTTTTCGCACCACACTATTGCCTGGTGGTTTAAGTCACCGTAGTCTACGAACTTCCTACCCGGCAGGAAGTTGTTTTTTACAAAGTCTATGCTGCTTTCTACTTTGCCTTTGGTCTGGGGTCGCCTTGCTCTACATACTTTAGGTGTAAAACCAAGTGTGGCGGCAAGATCTTCAAAGGTGGAGTTCCATATGGGTTTTCTGTTTTCGTCGGTGCCCAGGATCACGGTTTTCATCCTATCGGTAAGGACTACGTCGGTTATCCCGTTAAAATATTCAAACCCGTGGATCAGGCAGCGGATGAAGGTATGGACATCACAGCGGTTTGTGAATTCTACGTATATGGCCCTGAAATACCCAAGAACCATGACAAAGATGTAAAGCTTACGTATTTCACCGGTTTCTCCTCTATGTATGTGTATTCACCCCAGTCGACCTGAGCCTGTTGGCCGGGTTTGGTTTCGTAGCGGCACACGGCAGGAACTTGTTTCGGAGGCCTGAATTGTCTTACATAGTCCCTTAAGATGGTACGACCGCCGGTGTAACCTTCTTCTTTGATTCTTTCGTAGATGACTTCGCAATTGAATATACCAATATTCATCAGATGGTTAATGGTATCTTTGTATGGTTCGAGCTTTGATACTCTCTTTGGATGCAGCTTTCTTTCAGGGATGCCCTCTGCTCTGAGGTATTTCCTTATCGTGTTCCTTGAACGACCTGTTTCTCGTGCGATTGCACGAATGCTCTTGCCCTTTGCTTTTAATTCATGTAACATGATAATAGATCCACTCCCTAGCACTTATTTCCCTCCGATCTTTTGGATTGGTATCAAGAGGGATATTTCGCCAGGGGGTGGGTCAATTCCTTTTCGTTACTCCTGGGTCAATTATACACCGGCGGTGACACCAAATATCAATTCTAAGTATTGTCTTAATTCGACGATAAAATATAACCCTACTCCAATTGCAGGAATTAATATCAATACTCCTCTTAAACCAACAAGCCAGTTTTTTTCATTTTTAACTTTACTCCTTGAAGTATAAAAGAATTCCCCAATTAAAAAATGGGGGCAATTCAAAAATAGTTACAATTCAAAAACAGTTACTCGGGCTGT
>NZ_FRCR01000030.1 GCF_900142995.1 Caldanaerovirga acetigignens
TTTAATTTTATTCTACATTATGTAGGTAAATGTGTCAATAATTTATCTTCTTTTGATTTTAATAGGAGTTGCTCAGTTAATTGAAAAATTAAATGTGACACCAAAAAATAGTTGAACCATAGCGTGAAACCCAATATGATGTTGGTTGACTAAAACTAACATCAAGAAGGGTTTCAGCTATGGTTCTTACTCAAGAGTATACCACATCACCTCGCACATCACCTCGCACTTTTAAACACCTAACACCTTATGAAAGAGGGAAAATTTCTGCCCTTCTAAAAGAAGGTTTCTCCCCAACTCAAATCGCTAAAAAACTTGTCAGCAGAACATTCACATCCGCTTTTCCATTTTTAATAGTTGCATTTTCATCAATTCAAAATCATTTCCGGATAAATGATATATATAACGCTTCTTTGTTCCTCAAAAAAACTCTGCCCTGTTACTAAATATTTGCCTTCTCCGGTCACATAATAATCAAGTGGCTCAAATCCTAAATCTAAATCCACTGGTCGCAAATTTTTATGGTTTAAATAAATCTTCCATTTATCCTTTTTATAAGCCAATCCATTATTAAAAACTCTCAGCCTAGTTATATTTTCATCAACGATTTTATGCTCATTAGTAGCCAAATCATACACATATAATTTATTCTCTGTAGGATATTCCGTCCCGTATTTAAGATCTACAGAATATATTTTACCTTCTACTAAGCACGCCACACCTATGATGTTTCCCGGTACTTCATAACTTGTTGTTTTTGAAGTGTTTATATGTCAGCCCATATTATCCTCCCATTATTAATGCTGACAAAATCATTAATAAAACAAGTGTTTCTTATAGTCCCAACTTTTTTCATCTGACCATTTTCCAAGTTTAACAGAACTATCTCGGATATTCTATTACCGTCTGTGGCATCGTAATCGGTTGCCCAGACAAGGTAGTCTCGCCACAGTTCCGGAACAGTAATTGATTCTTTTTCGCCCTGCGAGTATATTAACTTTACTTCACCCGTTTTTGAGGTTCTTCGCATAAAATTTTACTTCCGAACCCCATACATCTCCATCAGCCCATACGAGCCATTTTTCGTTCGCTTTTACACATTGAACATTGCCAAGCTCATATTTTGATTCAAATACTAATTTCTCTTCTCCCGTCTTTATATTGCGCTCTATCAGTATGTCGCACATGTCATCTTTTGCTTTTTTGCTCTTAACCGCCACGAAAAGGGGATCGTCGACAATGGCAGGAGTAAAAAAGTCGGCATATAAAAACTCAACTTTCGTTACGGCTTCATTCTGATGAGCTTTTTTATGGACGTTGCCTGCAACCATAAAGAAATGAAGATAGGATTATAAAAAAGGCAATTAATCGTTTTATGTCCATAATCTTTTCTTCCTTTCCTTAATACAACATCACATAATTTGTGTCATCTTTATCAGCTTGTTCCACTGCATTAAAGACATTTTCTAATTTTTCCCAATGATATCCTCTATATTCATCTTTATTATTAGGATCAACAATGTACAATTCTTTTTCACCAGTATTTTTATTGTTAAGATATCCACACACCGTAACATAGTGACGTGTTTTATAACCTTTGTAATAGTCAAGATGGCTAGTATCTATTAAAATTAGCGGTGCGTTCGTCCTGTATTTTAAGTCATCTCTTATCCTTACTAAGGTATCCCGTTGTGTCTCAAAAATCCCGGTTTAAAGTTTAAATACGCTGCCTTTTGTAAGTCCAGAAATCGGATTAAATGGGTATGTCCTTTGACTAAACGAGGAAAAAGCGGTTACATCTGCACTTGCCCTAACCCCTGCACTAATTCCAAAAGTGG
>NZ_FRCR01000031.1 GCF_900142995.1 Caldanaerovirga acetigignens
TTTACTTTCTGCTCCTTTACTTCTTCTATGCCGTGCATTTCAAGCCCTAAAAGTTCGGTGTATATTTTCGATGCTTCTTCTATACTTTTCACGGCAATACCAATGTGATCGATTTTCAAGGTTTTCATATATTTACTATTCCCCCTTTAAAATACATTGTAAAAGTTTTTCCAAAGCTGTGTAAGGATCGGTTACTTTATTTGATATATCCTTTAGCAAATTTTCTATAATATTCCCTTTTTCTTGAAATATTATTTTACTGATGTGAAATTTTATTAGCTCCATGAATTTTTCCCGGGTTTTTTCCTTCCTTTTTTGCTCCAGAACACCTTTATTTTGGATATAACTTAAGTGTTCGCTTATTTTTGCTTCCAGTTCATCTATGCCTATGCCAGAGGTAGCAACGGTTTTTACTATCGGAGGTCTTAAATCTAATTCATTTTGGGAGAGGTCCAACATCATTTCAATTTCGGTAACAAGTTTGTCAGCGCCTTCGCGGTCAGATTTGTTTACAGCGAATATATCGGCGATTTCCATTATCCCGGCCTTTATAGCCTGCACGTCATCGCCAAACCCCGGTACAAGAACCACTACCACCATATCAGCTACTTTTACTATGTCTATTTCCGTTTGCCCTACTCCGACTGTTTCGATGATTATGTAATCCATGCCAAAAGCCTCAAGGACATTAACAGCGTCGTAAGTTGCTTTTGCTATGCCTCCAAGGGAACCTCGACTTGCCATGCTTCTTATAAAAATACCCGGGTCAAGGGTTAATTCCTGCATCCTTATTCGATCTCCGAGTAGTGCGCCGCCTGTAAAAGGGCTGGTGGGGTCTACGGCTATAATCCCCACCGTTTTTCCCTTTTCTCTCATTTTTTTGGCAAGTTCATTTACTAAACTGCTTTTCCCCGCTCCCGGAGGCCCTGTTATACCTATAACGATAGAATTTCCCGTGTACTTGTAAAGTTTTTTGAGAGCATCTGTAGCTGTTGGGTCTTCTCTTTCTATAAGAGTTATAAGCCTTGCCGCAGCTCTTTTGTCTTTTTTAAGTATTCCATCTACTAACTCCAAATTTCACACCCCTAACTTATTTCTTTACGTTGTTTTTTATGAATTCTATTATTTGAGAAATAGGAGTGCCAGGGGTGAATACTTCGGCGATACCGCATTTTTTAAGGAAAGGAATATCATCGTGGGGTATTACTCCGCCGCCGATTACAAGTATATCGTCGATTCCCTTTTCCTTCAAAAGTTCCATTATCCTTGGGAAAAGTACGTTGTGAGCACCAGATAGTATAGAAAGGCCTATTACATCTACATCTTCCTGTATAGCTGCTTCCACAATCTGTTCGGGAGTTTGGCGCAGCCCAGTGTAAATAACTTCCATGCCTGCGTCGCGTAAGGCTCGTGCGATTACTTTTGCTCCCCTGTCATGGCCATCTAATCCGGGCTTTGCTATTAAAACTCTTATAGTCCGTTCACACTGCATCTTTATTCACCCCCTCTAAAAACTCACTGTGGCTTTGTATTCGCCGAATACTCGGCGCAGAGTGTCACAAATCTCGCCCAACGTCGCATACGTTTTTACGCAGGTAATAATTGTCGGCATTAGATT
>NZ_FRCR01000032.1 GCF_900142995.1 Caldanaerovirga acetigignens
TTTACTTTCTGCTCCTTTACTTCTTCTATGCCGTGCATTTCAAGCCCTAAAAGTTCGGTGTATATTTTCGATGCTTCTTCTATACTTTTCACGGCTACCCCTATGTGGTCTATTTTGAGTATTTTCATAACTCTCCATCCTCCTTAAGTATTTTTTTAGTGAGTTTTTCCAAAGCTGTATAAGGATCTAATCTCTTGCATACAATATCCTCCAAAAGCAATTCTATTACATCCGCGTTTTGTTTGAATATCAATTTACTAATATGGTCCCTTACGAGTTCTTTAAATTCCTGCTTTACCTTCTCTTTCCTCTTTTGCTCCAATTTTCCGCTTTTTCTCATATAGTCTATGTGGTCGTCGATCTTCGCTTCCAGGAGGTCTATCCCGTCGCCCGTAGTGGCAACCGTCTTTACTATGGGAGGCCTGAAGTCGAATTCCCTTTGGGAAAGTTCCAGCATCATTTCAATTTCTGTGACTAGCCTGTCGGCCCCTTCCTTATCGGATTTGTTTACCGCAAATATGTCGGCAATTTCCATTATCCCTGCTTTTATAGCCTGCACATCATCTCCAAGGCCGGGTACCAACACCAGTACTACTGTGTCGGCAATTTTTACTATGTCAATTTCCGTCTGGCCAACGCCTACCGTTTCGATAACTATGTAGTCCATGCCGAACGCATCCAAGACTTTTACGGCGTCGTATGCAGCGGTTGCTATTCCGCCCAAAGACCCCCTGCTGCCCATACTCCTTATGAATACTCCTTCATCCAATGTCAGATCGTTCATTCTTATCCTGTCGCCCAGCAATGCCCCGCCGGTGAAGGGGCTGGTGGGGTCCACCGCTATTACACCCACCGTTTTGCCCCTCGACCTCATCTTTTTGACAAGTTCGTTGACAAGACTGCTCTTCCCGGCACCGGGAGGCCCTGTTATACCTATGACGTAGGAGTTACCCGTGTATTTGTAGAGTTCTTTGATGGCTTCTTTCGCAGCGGCATCCTTGCGTTCAATGAGCGTTATTAACCTTGCTGCAGCCCTTTTATCTTTGCTCAGTATCCCTTGAACCAGGTCCAAATTTCACACCCCTATTTCTTTACATTGTTTTTTATGAAGTCTATTATTTGCGATATCGGCGTGCCCGGGGTGAATATTTCCGCTATGCCGCATTCTTTGAGGAATGGTATGTCTTCGTAGGGAATTACTCCTCCGCCCACTACGAGAACATCCGTTACCCCTCTTTCCTTCAGCAGTTCCATTATCCTTGGAAAGAGCACATTATGGGCCCCCGATAGTATCGAAAGGCCTATTACATCAACATCTTCCTGAATCGCAGCTTCTACTATTTGTTCGGGCGTCTGCCGAAGACCCGTGTAGATCACTTCCATACCCGCATCCCGCAAGGCTCTCGCGATTACTTTGGCACCCCTGTCATGACCGTCAAGGCCGGGTTTTGCTATCAATACCCTTATGGTTTTTGTCTCCTGCATTTTCCTTTACCCCCAATTAAAAGGTTACGCTAGCTTTGTATTCGCCGAATACTCGGCGCAGAGTGTCACAAATCTCGCCCAACGTCGCATACGTTTTTACGCAGGTAATAATTGTCGGCATTAGATT
>NZ_FRCR01000033.1 GCF_900142995.1 Caldanaerovirga acetigignens
ATCTCTCCACATAAAATTGCTGCTCCTACTTTCTGCTGCAAATGTATAACCAACGGTTCATAATTAGAGCCGGTAAAGAAAAGTTTGTCGCTACATAACCAGTCAATCAAAAACGCTGAAAATAATCTGGTACCGGATAAAATAACCATTGCAATCAATAAATATTTCCAAATTCTTAAGATTTTTTTATTGGCATTACCCAAAAATACAATAAATAGCGCCGCAATAAATGCATTAATACAAAACCTATAATAGTCCTGTTTTGTAACAATGTTTCTATTGTAAAAGATCAATTCTAAATATTGCCTCAAATCAATAATAAAATATAATGACATCCCAATTATTGGAATTAGCATCAAAATTTCTATTAAATAAACAAGCCATCTTTTTTTCAATTTACCACCACTACTAAAAATCTAAGAAAATTGCCCCATTGTAAACGGGGCAATTTTAAAATTACTCGGGCTGTATTATATGTTCTGGATCTAGATCGGGTTCTACAGTAAACTCAGATATTTTCCATTTACCGTCAATTTTCACTAAGGTTGCTTTAATTATATCCTTCCCTTGCATCCAATCAATATATCTCTTACCCTCTTTAGTTATTCTATCTGTTATATATTTTTCGAGAACAACAGTTACATGTGCCTCATTCCCAGATATGGAAAGATCTTTAAATTCAATACTACTTACTCCACTATCAATTTGATCTGGTCCTTCAACAGCATTAGTAAATTGATCTTCTACCCAACTCTTATATAAACGCTGTGCTAGTTCATCAGTAAAAACTTCGTATAAAGCTTTCTTCCCGTTTTCAATGATGGTTGCTTTATTTTCAGTCGATGCTCTGTCTTTATAATGCTTTTTTGCCTGAATGTATATTTCATCCGCCAATACTGCAGCTCTTTTTATAACTTCCGCAATATCTCCTTTTTCTTCTTCATTTGGGGCTTTAGCTTGTATGAATGTAAAGGCACTAACAACTAACACAATTAATACTACTATTGTAAATAATTTATTCTTCGTAGGCATATCTATCCTCCTCTCTATCTTAATAAGTTGTATACAACTCTACCGGATATATTTTTGTAGTATTTCTCCATCTATTGTAAGGACTCAACGACCAAATGGCATGATATCTATTTGTCGTATGTTGATCAACTAACGCACCAGAATATCCGGAGTTAGGATCTGTCCCATTCGCAACATATATCGATACATGATCAATTTCAGCATCTCCATTCCAATCATAAAAGATTGCATCCCCTATTGTGGTATTGTCCGGATATGGATCTGAAGTAGTACCGGGGTATGGAGAAGTAGTGGCATTCTTACCCCTGCGAGGGTTGCTGTCAAGAACAATAAAAGTATATAATTTTTTAGCAACAGACCATGTGTGGGAATATTTATCATCAGATGTTGAACTAGTACCTTTGTTATCGTAATACCATGCGTATGGACTTGTTACATC
>NZ_FRCR01000034.1 GCF_900142995.1 Caldanaerovirga acetigignens
GCAACGTTCCAAAGCACGTTAAGCATCAATTCGCAATACCGCCTCCTTTCCCGATTGCTCATTGCTTTCACGACACTTTCATCACAGGATAATTCGCAAAATTGGTCTATGTCGAGCCTTGCTGCATAGGCTAAAGGGTTGAACCAGTGCATCGCATTGATAAAAAGCATTAATAATTTTAACCAGATATCACAGCGCTTCCAGTGGGTCAGTTCATGAAGAAAAACGCATTGCAATTCGTCTGTAGAAAGTTTTATATCAGGCAAAATAATGTAGGGCTTAACAATACCGCAAAGAAAGGGTGTTGTTATGTACGGGGAAATATATACGGGAATTTGTTCCCTTATACCCATCTGCTGTTTACACTTTGAAAGTACTTCTAAAATCCGAGTATCATCGGTCATAAAGCAGACTTTGAAAATGCGCCGCTTCAGATTATAGTACTGGACAAGAATTACAATTATAAATATCAAAGTTCCGGTCATCAAGATGTATGGAAAAGCTTTATAGTAAACGAAAAATCCGGTATTGCCATTTTGCTGAGGTATACCACCGGAAGAAAAGTCAAAAACAATGAGCGGATTTAATTTAAGAATAGAGGATAAATTAAGCCACGACATCCATCGATGATACGGTATCAGAAAAAACATATATAAAGCTATACCGGTGTAATAGTGCCATGCCGCCGAAAAGTATTTCAGAGTTATCACACTCAAAATTTTAAAAATCAGGTATATCCCTCCGGCTACGACCGACATGATAAACAACTGATCGTAAATGTTATTCAATTTAAACACCACCTATTCTTTCAGGCGTTTCATAATGCTTTCAATGTCTTCTTTCGTTAAGTCGCCATTCTCAAATAACGCGGTTATAAAGCCCAATATTGAGCCTTTATGAACTTCGTTTATGAATTGCTTTGTTTCAAAATACCGGTATTCTTGTTCCGTTATACAAGGTTCATAATAATTGGCCTTCCCAATCCTGGTTGCTTTAAGTATTCCCTTTTTTATTAAACGGCCTAAAAAAGTAACCACTGTATTTTGCTTCCATATCTTTCCTTCGGGTAAGTTCTCCATGATTTCCGAAGTTGTAACCGGGCGCCCGGATCTCCAAATATACTCCATAATCTTCCTTTCCGCATCAGATATCCGCTGCAGCTTTTTCACGAGAATCTCACATCCTTTAATCTACATATTGTAGTTTAATTTTATTCTACATTATGTAGGTAAATGTGTCAATAATTTATCTTCTTTTGATTTTAATAGGAGTTGCTCAGTTAATTGAAAAATTAAATG
>NZ_FRCR01000035.1 GCF_900142995.1 Caldanaerovirga acetigignens
ATATTTTTCCAGTTGGATATGGGCTTAGTTTTTATTGCCTTTTTTCGGAACATTATTTTCAGGATAGACTAATATTTTGTAAAATTTAGGAGGAAAAAATGATAATCAAAAAAATTTTAGTAATTCTTATCGTAACCAATTTACTTTTTATAATAATCAGCGGTTCATTACTTTACAGGAAAAATTTGTATATAAGTGAGTTGCAATCAACAATTGAAATGAAAGACAAGGAAATAGAAAAACTGAAAACTGAGTTATCAAACCAAGAATCAGATTTAAGGTTAACTAAAGAGCTATATAAAGAAGGCAAATATCTTGTTACGTTAATGTTAAAGCATATGAATTCCGCTCAAATATCGCAGCTTGTAAGAAATTGTTGGGTGTATGAAATTGAAGTAAATGGGAGACCCATCCCGAAAAACGGGATTATTGAGATGAAAGAAGGCAAAATCAAGATAAGCAGTTCTCAAACAATGAAATATAGTGATTTCTTTCCTCCTTCAATATATAACCAAGGCCGGATATCCGGCGATTATACTGTAGAATTTTTGGAACTTCAGCCGGATGAAGAATATGGTACTGATGGGACTGTTGTATCAGCCGTTCATTATGTTTTTAAATCTGTGGAAAAAGACACAGTAATAACAATGAAAATAAGTGAAGAACTTCAGAAAAGATTGGGTCTTGAAAATAATATAATCAAAATTGTGGTAAAATAAATTGATCGTAAAATTCCCCTAAGGCTTCATGTTTTTGGCTACCCGGATTATATCCCCTTCGCTCAATCTCCTTGTAATTATAAAAAAGTCGAGCCGTTTTCGTATAAAAGCTGCCTTAAGCCGCTTTTCTTAAAATGAATGAGTGTGGCTTCAGATCCTTTTATGTTGAGGTCTTTTACTTCTACATCATTTGTCCGGAAATTATGAGAAAAGGCTGTTTCCCGTGCTACAGAAAATTGTTCAATTCTAAGTTCCTCACCTTCTGTTCCTTTTCTATAAATTAAAATAACGGAATTTTTCCCCCCACCGGAAATCTTCGCGCCGTGGAAACCGTATCCCTCCGGGAGGTATTCCGGGACTGCGATTTGAAAACCCACATTTTTCTGCACTTCATCTTCTCTTTTTATTTTGGCCCAAATTTCATCTTCGATATGTTTCGGAACTGGGATGTATTCAGCGCACTCCTTTATTTTTTTGGATAGGTAAAGCTCGAAAGCGTCCTTATCTTTTTTCATCGCATCCTGCCCCTTCATTTTGTTCTCTAAAAAAATTCCTCAAAAACATCCTTGCGCGATAAA
>NZ_FRCR01000036.1 GCF_900142995.1 Caldanaerovirga acetigignens
GGCTCTAATTATGAACCGTTGGTTATACATTTGCAGCAGAAAGTAGGAGCAGCAATTTTATGTGGAGAGATTACAATTATTTTATTAATCATCTACTTACGAAATAGAAAAGCATAAAAGGCTGTACTGGTATGGTTTGAATCCAATTGAAAAGCATTTTTGCCGCTTTTTCTTAAATAAACAAGCGCAACTTCAGATTCCTTTCAACTTGACAGAAACCTTTCCCTTACAGGAAAACTCCATTACGATATTATTTAAAAAATTTTATTCTAAGGGAACTTTTTGACATCATAAAACGACTATATTATAGAGGAAAAAGATTATATTAACCACCAATAAAACTTTTTTAAGGAGGCGGCATCCCCTATTTTTTAAGTAAACACGGGGGAAAAGGGGTGAGAGCTATAAAAGGTTAGCATTCGAATAAGGATATCGAAAAAATTAAATGTTTTACTTTAATGCGGGAGGGATTAAAAGTGAAATTATTAAAAAAATTATCTATAATGGCTTTTCTATTCGTGTTTTCTTTAAGTAACGCATTAGCAGAGTCTGTTGATAAAAACTTACCAAGTGCAAAAGATGATAGAATTATATTGAAATCGCAAATAATTATTCCGCCTCAATTGGGTTCTTATAGGGAAATAGGAGTGGAATATGTAGATCCGGGTTACGGAACCGTAAAAATAGAAGATGTTTTAACAAACGAAGTTGGATATATTGATGGGACTCCGAGAAAAAGTTTTACCAACTTCGAAACTTTTAAATATGCTTCAATATTGATAATTAAGGCAGTGCCTGGTCTTGGGGATATATACAGAAGAGGTGAAGAAATATACAATGCGTTAAAAGCTATTTATACGGATTTGTCAAATATTGATCCTTATAAGAGGGTCGAAGTTGAAACGAAGTATACATATAGAGATTTTTATCACGATCTTTATGTCTGGGATTATAGTAAGATCTGGAAATATATTGGTTATAGTTTAAGCAGATATTATTATAAAATTTACGGTATGTGGTATTTTGATTCGAAGATTGGAGAATTTAGATATAATGTAGAATATTACACTCATCAAAATGGCTATCCTCCCGAAGTTATAGCAAAGGCTCCAAACTATATGAAATACAATGT